>JBGTCP010000414.1:0-4555 GCA_041748815.1 Chthoniobacterales bacterium | reverse complement strand
GTCATTCAACCCCTGTCGGGAGCCACCAAACCGGGAGGATTTAAACGCTCCATATTTTCTCTGCCAATGCGGATCCTGTGGATCCTCGCCCTGACACTCAGCCCGGCTCATTTGGCGCAGGCAATTATCAACCCCACCATTCAGCCGATCGATTTGTTTGAGCGCTATAACTCGATTTTTCTGGCTGAGATTGTCGAGATCGACACCGACGCCGCCACGTTCACGATGCAGGTGGAGAAATCACACAAAGGCGAAGACTACGGCGCAGGCAGACGCGTCACCGTTCACGCGTCTGAGGAGACCGCCGACCTGCTGACTGAAGGAAACCTGCAAAAAGGCTCCAAATTGGTTGTTTACGCCGGGTCGGGCCGTCGCAACAATGTTTTGCTCTACAACTCCACCATCAAGTTTGGAGTGGCAAAAATGGGAACACCCGATAAATGGCAGTGGCAAAATACCGATAGCACATTGATGGGGGTGTGGGCGGGATCGACCGAAGGCCTGGATCGCCTGCTTGGTGATATCGCCGCCGGAGTCGGGTATCTCCCCCGCATGGCGTATGTCCGATTCCAGCCCGACATCTTGTTATACAATTTCGATGGGCCAGCCCGCGGCGTGGCTCTCTATGATTTCGACGGCGACGGGCGGCTGGATATTTTCGCCGCTTCGGATCAGGGAGCGGTGCTGCTGCGGCAGGGCATTTCAAAAGATCCCGCCTACCCGGTCTGGTTCGAAGACGTCACCAAGGAGTGGGGACTGGAAGGGATCAAGGGGCCCAGTGTTTCCATTGCCGATGTGAATGCCAATGGTCGCCCAGATCTTCTGGCTGGAGCGACCCTCTACCTGGCCCGTGAGCAAGGCGGCTTCGAGCGCAGTGACCTGCTGCCGGAAGCGGCAGGCGAAGGCTTCAAGACCGCCGCTTTTGTCGAACTCAATGGTGATGGCTATCCCGATGTGCTCGTGGCCACGGAAGGCCGCGGTTTGCGGGCTTTTCTCAACCCGGGTGCGAAGGGAGGGACCTTTGTCGAGGCCACGGTGGACCTCGGTCTGGATGTGACCAAAGGCGGCAACGGCTTCTTCGCCGTAGGCGACTGGACAGGGAATGGACGCACCGATCTTTTTTACGCCTTTGGAAATGGTATGTTGCTGAGAATGAAAGAGGAAGGCGGGTTTGAAGTGGTCGAACACGAAATCTCACTCGACTTCACGCTCGAAGATGGTTCCACCGGCATGACGGGTGCCGCCGCCCTTGCATCCCTTTTTTCTTTCGACCGCATGGACTTGGCTGTTCCACAGGAGGATCGTTGGAATTTGATCACTCATGGCCCGGACTCGAAGCCGCTCGACGTGACCACGCACGGCGGCGAAATCACGGAGAATTCGACCCCCCACCTGGCCACCCTTGTTGAGGACTTCGGACTCGACGGCAATCTCGACCTCTACACCGTGGTGTCCCATTCCCATCAGGACAACAGACTGCAAATCAATCGTGGATACGGAAAATTTATGCACGCCGAGAAACAGCCCTATTACAAAACTGTGTTTCAAGGCCCGGCCCACGACAGCGGGGGCTGGGGCCTTGCGGCAGGAGATGTCACGGGAGACGGTGCGCCCGACCTTCTCATTTCCAATACAAAAGGCGAAGTGACCCTTCTCCTGAACGAGACCCTCAAGTTGAGGGCTGAGCCGGTCGAACATCCCGTGGACAACATCCGGTCGCTCAAGGAAGTTGCCCTCCTGAGCGTTCACGTTTCAGGGAATCTCGGTGTGCTCGGAGCCACGGTCGCGCTGGCCCGGGCGGATGGTGGCCAACGGGTCGGCTACCGCATGATCGGCGACAACATTACCACGGGTAATCGCGGTCCTGACGGTTTCACGTTCGCGGTGCGTCAACCGGGTCCACACACCCTTACCGTCAGATTCTCCGACGGCCAAACCGAGCAGTGGGAAGTGCAACTCGAGCCGGGAAAACGCATCGAGCTGGCCGCCAAGCGGGGTGGTGGGAAACGGATCTCCAAGTAATTTGAAGTTTGATGGAGAGAGGTTTGCGGGGAATTGAACTGATTCAACAAGATCCAAGTTGTGATGGTCTGCGTTTCGTAGTTCCTTTATAAAGTATTTTTCCCTCCCAGTGACGATGAACCAAAACGCTATTCCGCTTTCCTCCCACGGCGAAATTTTTCGCCCAGCGCGTTGCGCTGTCCATGCGTTTACTCTCATTGAGCTCATCACTGTGCTCGGAATCGTTGGCGTCCTTACGGCACTCGCTGTTCCCAACTTTCAGGGTGTCTTTTCCGCCAATAAACTCAGCACTTCCACGAGTTTGGTGGCAAACACCCTGGGCTCGGCGAGAATCCAAGCTCTAGGCAGTGGGCGGCTCACGAGTTTTGTTGTCGTCCAGGATTGGCCGGGCAATCCTGAGGCCAATTACCGACGTTTCGGCGTGTGGCAGTTCGACGAGCAGAGCAATAGCTGGCAGCCTGCGTCGGGATGGGAAACTCTGCCTGAAGGGATTATTTTCGACCCGACCACGGATAAAACCTATCAGGATCGCTCAGCGACCCTTGCAGACAATCCACAGGCCAAACAAGGCCCCGACCTGTTTTCTGCCGCTGCGTCCGCCTGGGCTGAGACTACTTTGGTTGTGGGAGACAGCACTGTTGCCGTGCGAATGCTGAAATTTTCGCCCCGTGGCAGTCTCCGTTCGACCGAGCCCGGTGACATGGCGGTCTGGCTCACGCTGGCAGAGGGATTCTTGCTGCCAGCTGGGGATGTTCTATACAGCGGCGCGGAAAGTTCTGCCAATGAGCCTGCCAACTGGCGGCATATCAGCGTGAACTCGTTGCTTGGGAGGGTGGAAGTCAATGTGCCTTAAAAAGCTGATGCTTTTTAAACGGCCCCTGCGAGTAAGATCAGGTTGGAGGCGTGGTGCGTTCAGCCTTATCGAGATTGTGCTGGCTCTCGGAGTCGCCGCATTTGTTCTGGTCGCTCTGCTGAGCCTCACTTCGGTCGGAATGAACAGCCTCAACGACTCAGGGCATGATACGATCACCGGAATGGTTTTAAAAGATGTTCGCCTGCAGTTGATCGGCACAGAGATCGCGCCGACTACGGCCCCGGTTTACTATTACAGCAAGGAGGCCGTGCGCCTCGATCAATCGGTTGCGGCAGATGTTGCTCGAAATTACTATCGCGTCAGGGTAGACAAGACACCTCCCTCCGGCTTTGCCGATATCGACGATGGCGGATTGATGGCCGTCATGGCGCTCATCGAATGGCCCGCCGCCACGGTTGCCAACGGCGCACCTCCCACTGCATCCGAGCAGAATCGGAAAGAGTCCACATTTCTTGTAGGGACCGGCTCCACCCAAAAATGGCAGGCCCTCGACAGCAGCTTCCAACCCCGGATCGGGTTCTAATTTTGTAGCATGAAGTCAATCGCCCTCAACTTGCGTTCTCAAAAATGGCGTGGCAGGCGGCATGCTTTCACTCTCGTCGAATTGATGGTGTCGATGGTTTTGTTGCTTGCGATCATGGGTGTTCTCCTGGGGCTGCTCGATCAAACGAGTCGTGTCTGGCTCATGGGCGAACGCCGGGTGTTTACCGATCAGAATGCCCGGGCCATATTTGATCTCATGCACCGGGATCTGGCTCCCGCTGTTGCTGATACCCGCAATCAATTTGTGCAAATAGAAGCGAGCGACCTGATTCACCGGATCCCAAACATTGCACCCAATTCAACCGCTCTTTTTTTCATGTCGCCGGTGGGTCAATTTGGAGAAATGTGTGCGATTGGCTATTTTTTAACTCGCGATGCCGACAAACGACATTATCGGCTCAATCGGCTTTTCATGACACCAGAGCACGCCGATTTTCCCCGCGCTGAGTCCTTTTCGCACACTCAGTTCACCCAAACCTCCAGCCGAGCGATCTGGGTCACGGGGGAGACGCCCACAGATCTTTCCAAGGGGCTGCCTGCTCGCGTTTTTGAACTCACCGGGCCAGGTTCCGCCACATCGGTCATTTCAGACGGCGTGCTTTCCGCTCACTTTGCTTGTCTTGACAATTTTGGCAACCCGCTTCCCCTGGCCAGCGAACAGGCACGCGAAAACACAACGCTTCTCTTCAACTCCGCAGCCAGATTTCTGCTCGCTGATACCGGAGCACTGGGGGGGAACAGTGAGGGAATCGTATTTTTATCAGCATCCGGCCTTCAGGCACACAGCGTACCCTCAGCGGTGCGTGTGGGGCTTTTAATCTCGAACCCCCGCTCGCTGCAGAGAGCCGATACGGTGCCCGAGATAAGCCCCTATGAGCTGAACACAGCCGATGGCATCGATCTGGACGCCACCCTGTTCAAGGATCTGACTGCAATAGCAAACGGCCAGCTCTCCGATAGTCGCTCTTTTTGCGAGACCATTGTCCTCGCCAATGCCAACCCTTGACTGGAAGAGCCATCCCCCATGAATCCCTTTGTCTCCTTCATCCGTCCACGACACGCAGCGACGAATGGTATCGCCTTGGTAACCGTTCTTTTCGCGCTCGTCATCATGAC
>JBGTCP010000413.1:0-3509 GCA_041748815.1 Chthoniobacterales bacterium | reverse complement strand
GCTGATT
Organism: Chthoniobacterales bacterium; assembly: GCA_041748815.1. Taxonomy (GTDB): domain Bacteria; phylum Verrucomicrobiota; class Verrucomicrobiia; order Chthoniobacterales; family CAKUMP01; genus JBGTCP01. The sequence continues at coordinate 3,502 of JBGTCP010000413.1, read as the reverse complement.
CAGATGAGCAATCTCTAATCTAAAAAAACCTGGCTTGCTTGTCCCGGCATAGCGAAGCGAAGCCGGACCCGGACGTAGTCCGCCGACGTGTGGCTTCGTGGTCCGGCTTCGCTTCGCTACGCCGGGACAGGCTTCGTCCTACGCTGCGCTGCGGACGAAGCCTGGAGGCGAGGGGAGTCGAACCCCTGTCCTGAAATCCTTCTATACGCACGTCTACATGTTTAGCTTTGTCTGTCGTTTTAGGAACCGGCCGCGGACAGGCACACAACTGGCTCCCGAGTCGCCACGAAATGAAGATCATCCCAGTGCGCGGCAACACCGCACCAAGACCAGCCTGCTGCATGCGCCCCCGACAGTAGCAGGCGTCCTGCCGGAGACGTCGCGGTCAATTAAGCCGCGAGTGCGAGTTCTTCGTTCTCTGCATTTATGTTTTTGATTCGCTTTTTAACGAGGCCAACGAATCACCCTCGACATGCGGTCCGCATTTCCAGTTTCCAGTCGAAACCAAAACGCCCCCATTTACTAAGTAGTCAGAGTAATCCTGCTGCCGCCGCATTGCAACTCCAGAAACAAAAAAAGCCCCGCTGCCAGTAGACTGGTCAGCGGGGCGTCGAACGTGTCGGATCCCGTGCAGGGAAATCCGAAGCAACGTTAGTATTGAACCGTCGTTGTGCGACGAGTGCTGCTCTGTTGATAAGGCACCGCAGTGGATGTGCTCACTGCTGTCGAGGAGCGGGTGGTGGTGGTGGGTGTGGGTTCAGATGTGCTCACTTCACGATCCACGCTTACGCATGCAGGCATGATAAGGATGGCGGCTGCGGCACAAAGAATAAGGGACAAAGTTTTCATATTAATTAAGTTTGGTTAGAGGTTTGAGTGCGATGGATCAACACATGGGTGTAACCCTGCAAACATGACCCCAGCCATTCGCAACGAAACGCCATAGAAACAAGAACCATTAACTCGTTCTACAAAATCGTTTGGTGTGAAGTGGCTGGAAGTCACGATACAACCATTAGCAACTTTCAGGCCCGAACTTACTCACAGGCAGAACATCCAGAATACCAAGGACTTACGTATTCCTAACAGCCATCCTCTTCGGTAAAAAATCTATCAGTGCAATGCGAATTGCAATGTGAAACGGCAAAATGCAACCAGCTCCACCTTTCGGCCTGACCAAATAGGACGAAAAAAGCCCCGCTGCCAAACTTGGACAACGGGGCTTCAAGTAGCTTGGATCCTGTCAGGCTGGATCCAGAAGCGGGATCAGTAGCTCGACACCGTGGTGGTGCGTGAGCTGCGCTGGGAATAGGGCATGTCGGTGCTCACAGAAGTGGACGAGCGAGTGCTGGCGCTGGGTTCAGATGAGGTGACTTCACGGTCCGCACTCACGCATGCAGGCATGGTGAGCAGAGCAGCTGTGGCACAAATAATAAGGGCTAGGGATTTCATAATTTTAATTGATGGGTTGATGTTGATTTGCTCCATGGATGCGACACACATGCGTGCTCCTCGAAGGCTGACTCCAGCCCGTCATCCGGCAAGCCAGACGAACAAGAACCATAACTCGTTCCTCCGAATTGCTTGGGATGAAAAGACTGGAAGTCATACGATCCTAACAAGCAGTTTCCGCGCCCTACTTGGGGCCAACATCGTAAGTCTCTCAACAACAGCTACTTGAGAAGAACCAACATTCCCTTGCTCACCCTTATCCGTCCATAAAACAGTGCCAAATGCACTGACGGAAGTGCAATGTGCATGTTCCGCGCCCGCATTTAGCTAAATTTCTTCTGGGTGGTTGCCATGCCGGAACAGTCTGTGATACCAGTGGAGGTTCATATGTCGTCGAAAGATCAGTTGCAGCACACGCTGGCAGGCTCCATCAGCCTTGCCGGCACTTCCCTCCACACGGGCGAAAAAGTCACGCTCACCATGCACCCCGCCCCGCCGGACCATGGATACAAGTTCAAACGCTCTGACCTTCCCGACGAACCCATCGTGGAAGTAAAAGCTGCAAACGTCAAACAGGTCGAGCGCGCCACCACGCTCATGGATGGCAATGTCAAAGTCCACACCTGCGAGCACGTCCTCGCCGCACTTTCCGGCATGGGCGTCGATAACGTGCTCCTCGAAATGGACGCCAACGAGCCTCCGATCACCGACGGCAGCGCACGTGCGTTCGTGGAGATGATCAAAAAAGCCGGGACCGTTCAACAGGACATCCCCCGCCGCTTCTTCGACATCCGCGAGCCAGTCCACCTGGAAACCAAAAGTGGTGCCATCATGACTGTGGTGCCGGATAATAAATTCCGCATCTCCTGCACCCAAGTCGGGCCCGAGGGCCGCTTCACCCAGTACTTCACCACGGAAATCACGCCGGAAATTTTTCAAAAAGAAATCGCGCCCTGCCGGACATTTGTTTTCTACGAGGACGTCAAACCGCTCATGGACAAAGGCCTCATTAAAGGCGGCAGCCTGGAGAACGCTCTCGTCGTGCAAGGCACATCGATCCTTAGCAAAGAAGCGCTGCGTTTTCCTGATGAATTTGTCCGCCACAAAATCCTCGATATCGTTGGAGACCTCACGCTGTTTGGTCCGCGCATCCGTGGACATGTGATTGCGGTCATGCCCGGTCATGACTCCAATACCCAGCTCGCAAAGGCGCTCGACAAGGAACGCTCCCGCCTCCTAAGCATGATCCCGCCACTCCAGATCCCTAAAGGCGAAGGCGTGATGGATATCAACGAGGTCATGAGCATTCTGCCGCACCGTTATCCTTTCCTAATGGTAGACCGCATTATCAATTTCGATGGCGACATGAAATGCACGGGGGTGAAATCCGTCACCATCAATGAGCCATTCTTCCAAGGCCATTTCCCGGGTCATCCCGTGATGCCTGGTGTGTTGCAGGTCGAAGCCATGGCGCAAGTCGCCAGCGTTCTGCTGCTGCGCAAAGTGGGTGCCGAGGGTAATATCGGCTATTTCATGAGTGCGGATTCCGTGAAGTTCCGCAAGCCGGTGATGCCGGGTGATACATTGTTCATTCATGTTGAGCTCACGCGTGCGCGGTCGAACATCGGTAAAGCGTCCTGCAAATGTGAGGTCAACGGCGAGATTGTCTCAGAAGGCGAACTCGTCTTTGCGATTATCGCCAAATGAGTTCCCCTCTCATTCACCCCACCGCCATCGTCGATCCATCGGCCACCATTGGCGATGGCTGCGAAGTCGGACCCTACTGCATCATTGGCCCCAATGTGACCCTGGGTGAAAATTGCTGGCTGCAACACCATGTCACGCTGTGCGGCCCCTCGAAAATCGGCTCCGGCAACCGCTTTTTTGCTTACACCTCGATCGGTCAACAATCGCAAGACCTCAAGTATTCCTCCGAACCCACCCACCTCGAGGTCGGCAATGACAATACGTTCCGCGAATTTGTCACCGTGCACCGCGCCACCGCACCCGGCGATAAAACAGTCGTCGGCTCGCATGGCAATTTTCTTTC
>JBGTCP010000412.1:0-1822 GCA_041748815.1 Chthoniobacterales bacterium | reverse complement strand
CGAGCGTATCAAACCCCGCTCCGAAGCTCGCGAGATCCTCCCCGGGAAGCCCGGCAATCAAATCTGCATGCACATGCACACCAGTCTCCTGGCGAAGGAAACGAAGATTTTCTGTGAGCCGGTTGTAGTTTTGGCGTCGGTGAATGAGATCCGCCACAGTGGGATTAAACGTCTGAATTCCCACCTCAAACTGCAGGACCCCCGCAGGGAATGCCGCGATCTTCTCACGGAGTTCAATGGGCAGCCTATCGGGCACCATTTCAAAATGCAAAAACATGCCTTCGCACAACCGCCCGGCAAAGAAGTCGAGTATTGCTGATGCCACCGGGATGCTCAGATTGAAGGTGCGGTCCACAAATTTAAATTGCAGTGCTCCGCGCGAGATGAGGCGGTCAAATTCCGCGAGCATCGGCTCCAGCTCGAATGCTCTGACTCCGTTCTCTAGCGAGGAAAGACAGAACTCACAGCTGAACGGACATCCCCGCGAGGCCTCCACATAAAGCACCCGGTGCTCAAGGTCTTCATCGCTGTAAAGGTCGTATGGCAACGCAAGCGCTTTGACGTCGGGACGCACGGGTCGGCGGATCCGCTCGCTGCTTCCTCCGGCCAGTAACTCACTGCACAGTTCAGCAAATTCAAAGTCTGCCTCACCCGTGATCACGTAGTCCGCATGCACCGCGGTGGGATGCGTCTCGGTTTCATAACTCACCTCCGGCCCGCCTACAACGATCACCAGCTCTGGCTGCAACCGTTTTAGCAGCTGAATCAGCTCTGCGGATTCCACCGCATTCCAAATATAGACACCAATCCCCACGATGAGCGGTTTTGCTGCGAGGATGCGCTCGGCAATTTCGATGGGGCGCGTTTTCAGATCAAACTCAAGGATCCCGGTTCGAGACCGCAGCTCACCCATATTCGCGAGCAAATAGCGCAGGCCAAATGCAGCATGAATGTATTTCGCATTGATCGTGGTCAGGACGATGTCGGACATGGATGGACCAGCTTAATGCGGTATGATTGCCGCGACAACATACATTGCACAAAACCGCCGCAGCCTCACGCGAAGCAGTCGGTGAGTGGTGTGATGCGGATTGACGAAGCTTTGAAAGCGGCAGGACGATTTTTCTTCCAGCGAATCTCGACGGTATACGGATGGCGGGGATGGATGTGGATGAAGTTGTCGGTGAGCCGGGCGCCGGTCTCCCGTCCCGTGATCTCGAGCCGGGTCCAAAGTGCTGGCACGTCAGTGGAAATCGTGATTAGCGACGTGCAGGGGCCGGTGTGGCTGAGCTGGTGTTTGATCTTCGGCGCCCGGAGGAGCAGGTATTTCGGCTTGGCAAATGTGGCAAGGTTGGTGGAGGCCACGACTCCATCTTTATCCAATGCCCGCGCCCAGACGAGGATGTCGCGATCCGCAGCCACAGGGGGATTATTCTGCCCACCGACTCCGATTGGAAGTGCAGGGGAATTTTTGCGGAGGTCGGCGCAGTCGAGGATAGTGAGTTTTTGATTCGACTGGGATCCGACAGAGGCTGGAAGTTTGCCGCTGCGAAGATGTTTGCCATCGGCCGTGGTGATTTCCCAATGCACATCGCCACGGAAGGTCTCCGTTAAATGATTTGAGAGATGGACCTCAACGGTGGAGCTGTTGCGGGACTCGACCAGGGAGACGAGAACGGGAGCAAAAAAGCGCTTTGCGAAAAATTGAAGCGCTTTCCACCGCCCGTACACATCGATGGAAGACCATGTGGCACCGGGCCAGATATCGTTGATTTGCCAGTAGAGCAGGCCGTCCATTTGTCCCTGAATGCGCCGGGCATGC
>JBGTCP010000411.1:0-11748 GCA_041748815.1 Chthoniobacterales bacterium | reverse complement strand
GCAGGCTGGCGAAGCGTTACGGTAGTTGGAGCACCTGCCTCTCCCGGTTCGGGTGTTTCCAGTGCGATCTCCGCGCTGACCTCTTCCTGCAGCTTGTCTTCGGAGATAACCGCCTGCTGCTCCATCTTGATAAGAGGTTTTTGAAGCCGCTCCCAGTAGGCGGGTAGCCTTTCCGATAGCGTCGTGACCGATTGTTTGAGAGGAACTACAGAAGCCCACCCTGCGAGACCACTGATGGTCAACATACCAATTACCACGAGTGCGGTAGCCTGCTTTCTACCTCCGGTCCATGTCCGCAGGCGCGCAATGATGGGGTTCACCGCAAGGGTAATCAGGAGAATGAGTATTAATGAGAGCAATATGGGCGAGAGCAGCCGGTAAGCCTGGGTGAACGCATACAACGCCACCGCCAGCACCACGTAGAACGCTATCGGACGGAGTCTCTTTTCCAATGTGGGGGTGGCGGGTTTTCCGGTTTCCATATTTCTGAGTGTTGACGGTGGGAATTAATGATTAGGGGAATGAAACGCGGATTCGCTTTTCAAGAATTATTGCACATTCCGGGTCTATTGTCGATTTTCAGGAGCGCCAACGGCGCGTTTATTCCATAGCCCAGTCCAAAGGGCTATAAGCGCTAACTCAGGTATATCTTCATGAAATCGTGATTTAGTTTCAAGCCGGAGGCTTGCCAGCCATTAGCCGGTGGTCAGGGAGCTCAAGCGACCGCCACCACCGGTCATCCGATAAAAGAAATTTGCATCCCGGAGGGATGCCAGCCAGCATCGGCGTGTGCCTTCGACGTATCTCAGTCTTCATTACCATCTGGTATTCTCCACCAAGAATCGTGAGCCGTTGATCGCAGAGTTGTGGGCTAAACGTTTTCATGAATATCTCGGTGGAACGGTCTCGGCACTGGGCGGCTTTCCCCAGGGGATTGGAGGCATGCCGGACCATGTGCACTTGCTCGTTGGTCTCAAATCCACCCATTGCCTCGCAGATTTTATGCGGGAATTGAAAAAATCCACCTCTGGTTGGGTGCGCAATGAAATCGGGCTTGGAGAGTTCGCTTGGCAGGAAGGATACGGTGCATTCACTGTCAGTGCCACCACTCGGGATAGCGTTCGCCGCTACATTGCAAATCAGGCAAAACACCACCGTAAGAGATCTTTTCGGGAGGAACTTATTGAGCTACTCGAACTGGCTGGGGTGAATTATGATCCGAAATACTTAGATTGACTTTCGCAGCGAGCGGTAGCTGCTGTCATCCCTCCGGGATGATCATTTGGTGGGTCATATTCCGGTGGTGGCGGTCGCTGAAGCTCCCTTACCACCGGCTAATGGCTGACAAGCCTCCGGCTTGGTTTCCTGGAGCAGTGCTGTCGACTTTGAGTTACGCTTATGGCCCTTCGGGATGGGCATTCGTGAGATGTTAAAATGCGATTGCCCAGCCGCTGCGGAGCAGGGTATTTCCAGACGCGGTGTCAGCAGGCTTGGAGGCGCATGCTACGGTTCATCCCGAAGCGCCTCGGCGAGCACTTTCAAGATGGCTTCAGCCGTGTAGGGCTTTGCGATGAAATGCTTAAATCCTGCTCTCGACGCCTGCGTGTTTTGCCCGTTTGAAGTGAGGCCGCTGGATGCAATGGCCTTCACGTGGGGATTCATCACTTTGAGGGCGGCGAGGGTTGCGGCTCCGTCCATCACGGGCATGGCCATATCGGTAAGAACGATTGCGATTTTTTGACGATGCTCTGCGTAAGCTGCGACGGCCTCCGCTCCGTTGGCGGCAGGCAGCACGCGATACCCGAAGCGCTCCAATGTGTATTGTGCGATTGCACGGATCTGGTCGGCGTCGTCCACGAGGAGGACTAGTTCTCCGTTGCCGCGCGGAAGCTCCGCTTGCTTGATCTCACCCGCTCCTGACTCCCTTGGCGCCACACATGCGGGCAGGTAGATTTTAAATGTGGTTCCCTTCCCTGTCTCGCTGTAGACGGTAATGAATCCGCCATGACTCCTGACGATGGCCAGCGTGGTGGAAAGTCCCATGCCTGTTCCTTTGCCAATTTCCTTCGTGGTGAAGAACGGCTCAAAGATCCGCTCCAAGGTCTTCGGTGGAATGCCGGTGCCGGTGTCTGCGATTTTAACCATGACATAGGCTCCCGGCTGGGAATCTGGATTCATTCCCGCGTAAATCTCATCGATCTCAGCATTTTCCAGGGTGACGCTGAGTTTGCCACCATCCGGCATGGCATCACGGGCGTTGACGCACAGGTTGGTGAGGACCTGCTGCAATTGGGTGGGATCGCCCGTCACTTTCCATGAATCGCGGCCGGAGTTGAGGCTGAAATGAATATTCTTCGGAAACGTGTCGCGGATGATATTTTGGAGATGTTCTAAAATATTGACCACGTCGACACTGATGCGCTGGCCCTCGATGCCGCGTGCAAAGCCAAGCACTTGTTTGACAAGTTGTGCGCCGTGCAATGCGCTGGTTTCCAGTGTGGCGAGGATCTCGCGGTCCGCATCATCGGTGATCTTTTGTCCCAGGATCTCCACAGCCATGAGAATGGGGGCAAGCACGTTGTTCAGGTCGTGTGCTATGCCGCCTGCCAGAGTGCCGATGCTTTCCATGCGTTGGGTACGCAACAGGGTCGCCTCCATGCGTTTGCGATCGGTGATGTCCTCTTTGACCGCGACGTAATGCGTGATCTCATCCCCGTCGATTTTGAGAGGCGTGATGGTCATGCCTTCCGTGTACAAAGACCCGTCCTTCCGCCGGTTGATCAACTCGCCTTGCCACACATCGCCTGCGGAAATGGTCATCCACATATTTTTGTAAAACTCCTCATCCTGCTTGTCCGATTTGAGCAAACTAGCGCTTTGCCCGATAGCCTCTGCGCTGCTATAACCGGTGTGGGTGGTGAACGCTGTATTCACCCACTGAATCTCGCATTTGTCATCAGTGATGACTATCGCGTTCGCAGCTGCTTCAAGCGCACTGCTCTGCAATTGCATCCGCGTTTCCACCAGCTTGCGCTCGGTGATGACTTCGAACACTACGACAAAATGCTCCTTCTCCGGACAATACACTGAAACTGAAAGCCACATATCCATGGCCACCAGGTAGATCTCAAAATGATCTGGCTCGCCGGTCAGGGCGACACGGGCATAGTGGTCCAGCAAGTCCGGATCAGACTCATGGATGCCCGGGATCACCTCGGACGCCCTCCTGCCCACCACATCTGTCAAGCCGGTCAGGGTGTGAAACGCGTTGTTGACTTCCAGATAAACAAAGTCCTTCGGCCTGCCGTCCTCGAACAGCATCCGGCAATACGCAAATCCTTCCACCATGTTTTCAAACAGGGCATGGATGCGAGCTTCGCTTTTGTGCAGTGCCTCCTCCCCGGACTTGCGCTCGCTGATGTCGCGGATGTTGCACTGGATCACGCTCTTTTTATTTTCAAAATACACGTTGCTGACAAATTCCACCGCGATCTGCCTTCCATCCACGGTCTCCAGGGGAAGGTCGTCGTAGCGCACGTATTTTCGCGTTTGCAGTTCCGAAAACTTGATCTTGTTGGCGACAATGTTCTTAAACGAGCCCAGTTCCCAAAGCTTTTTGCCGAGGAAGCCGTCGTGGGAGAGACCTAAGAGATGGATCAAAAACGGATTGACCTCCTCGATCATTACCGTCTCTGCATCGAGGATGAGGATGCCGTCCTTTGCGGATTCAAACAAGCGCCGGTATCGAATTTCTGAGTCATACAGCGTTTCAAGGTCCTTGCCCGTGAGGTTGTTTTCCCGGGGTTTTGTGGTCTGAGCGTGTTCAGAGCGAACGATAGCCCGAACAGCTCCTGGCCGAGTGGGGTCGATCCCGTTGTCTGCGGGATCCAGCAGAGAGGCGGTGACCAGAATGTTGTTGTATGGTTTCATGATTCCCGGCCGCTGGTTGCGGGGCTCCGCAAACACTTGGTTCGCGACGTCGTCCACCGGCCAACATGAGCATCATGCCGTTGCCGCATTTTATCTATGGAGTGTTCACCCCATATCGGCTGCCCATGGGATCGCTGTAAGCTAAAGATACTGCAAAAACTATATGTTGTGAATTCCCGTTGATGGGCGCATCATCTTTTTGCAGGCCATTTGAATGAATTTCTTATTCCACCAGTCAAGGGCCACTTTTTTCAGTCTATGCGATGAGGTGCCACAGCAAGCGCGATTTTGATGAACCGCGCTACTCCAGAAATGCGGGCTCTCGCGTCGAAACTCATCAGCTTCGAAACAAGCGGGCTGAAGGCCTCGGACAAAAAGGTGTCCACGGTCTTTATTGTTCCTGAAAAACTGCGGCCGCATCTGGCGACGCTCATGGGAAACAGTGGTTGCCGGGCGCTGGTGATGCGTTCACTTGCTCTGGCCAGCAAAGAGGTGCCATGGTTATACTCGGTGCGTATCTCCATCGACGGAGTATTGGAGGAAGCAGAAGACATTGAACATCCCATGAACAGCGCAGCGCTCTCTGAAGGCAGTGAGGTGCTGGCCGCACGGCTGCTCGGGCTTCTGGTGGCGTTTATTGGTGAGAACCTCACATTACGTCTGGTGAGCCAAGTTTGGCCGGATATCCCTAATCTCGATTTTAATTTCAGCGGAGAAGATAAAAATGAAAAAACAAAATAAAAAGGCTGGCAGCATCCCGGATGGAAGCGCCGGCACAACTCCCGCCAAAGTGACCATCCAGCAAATCCCCACAGGCGTGCGCGGACTTGATGAAATCCTCGGCGGCGGCATTCCCGAATTCTCATTCAACGTGATCGCAGGCACACCGGGCTGCGGCAAGACCACGCTTGCGCACCAAATCGTGTTTGCCAATGCGACTCCGGAGAAACCAGCACTGTATTTCACCGTCCTCGGCGAGCCGGCGCTCAAAATGCTCCGCTACCAACAGCAATACTCGTTCTTCGATGAGACCAGGCTGGACAAGGCTATTCGCTTCGTAAATCTGGCCGATCTGGTCCTAGCCAACGATCTGAAGGCAGTGCTTGAGGAAATTATCCATCAAGTCACGACAGTCAACCCGGGCATTGTGGTGGTGGATTCCTTCCGCACCGTGGTGAGAAAGGCACTCGCCACTGAGAGCGAATTGGAGATGCAGGCATTTGTCCAGCGGCTCACACAGTTTCTTACCAGCTGGCAAGCCACGACGTTCCTCGTCGGTGAGTACGCGGAGGACGAGGTAAAGGACAATCCGCTCTTCACCATCGCTGACGGACTCCTTTGGCTCTGGCAGATCACGGAACGAAATTCTGTGGTGCGGAAAATGCAGATCGTGAAAATCCGGGGGCAGGCATCCGTGCCGGGATTACACACCATCAGGATCAGCGATGACGGCCTGCAGGCATTTTCACGGACCATGGGATTGGGCTGGACAAAGTCGAAGGTGTCATCGAAGCGCCGGCTTTCCACCGGCATTCCTGAGCTCGATAAACTGATGGGCGGCGGCATCCCCGAAGGCGACAGCTTCCTCGTGGCAGGACCGTCCGGGACGGGGAAATCCGCTTTGGCAACGCATTTCATCGCAGAGGGATTGCGCCATGGTGAACCCGCAATCATAGCTCTCTTTGAGGAACGCCCGGACGGCTACACCGAGCGCGCGGACAGCCTGGGATTGAAAATGGGTAAAGCGCAGAAAAAAAACCAGCTGGAAGTATTGTACCTGCGTCCGCTCGATCTATCGGTGGATGAAACGATGCAGGCCATCCTCGATGCCATCGAGCGGGTGGGTGCCAAACGCCTGGTGATCGACTCGCTGGTGGGTTTCGAGATGGCGCTTGCACCAGGATTCCGCGCGGATTTTCACGAATCACTTTACCGCATGATCGTGGCACTCACAGGAGCTGGAATCACCGTTCTAAGCACTGTTGAGGTGGAGGATTCCTTCACTGCGATGCCGTTCAGCCGTTATGCGATTTCATTTCTCACCGACGATATTTTGCGGATGCGTTACGTGGAGATTGATGGGCAGCTACGGAAAGTGATGGTCGTCGTCAAGATGCGCGGTGGCAATCACAGCAAAGACATCCGCGAATACGTGATCACCGACAAAGGCGTCGTGGTCATTGCTCCACACCGGACTGATTACACCGGGCTTTCGACCGGCATACCCACACGCGTGGGCCGGCGCGAAGAGGCCGCACCTGAACCGCGAGCAAAGGGAAAAGAAACCTGATTCCATGCCCGCGAAACCGAAATCCAAGCCAGTCAGACCCACCGCGGAGCGTAAGGCGATTGTGGCTGTGAATGAGGCCCTGTTGCTCGGCTCACTGCGACAACACGAGCTCACGGAATCGGCGGAAAACCTGAATGCAAAGCTCCAAGAGGAAATTGCGGGGCGTCAACAAACTGCCAGGGATCTGGCCGAAAAAGCACGACTGCTGGACCTTACCCACGATGCCATCATCGTATGCGATCTCAAGGGCAGAATGAATTACTGGAATCACGGGGCAGAGCAGCTCTACGGGTGGTCTTCTGACGAAGCGCTTGGGCAGACCAGCCATGCGCTCCTTCAGACTCAATTCCCTCAACCCATGAAACAGATCACAAGGCAGTTGTCCCGCACCGGTTGGTGGATGGGTGAGCTTGTGCATACAAAACGTAACGGCCGCCGCATCACAGTCCTGGCACGTCAGACGCTGGACCAGAATAACCCGGGGGAGCCAGCTTCGGTGTTGCACAATTTCACCGACATTACAAAACGGAAGCAGGCCGAGGAGGCATTGCTCATGGCCGAAGCGAAATTGGCAGACCGCGCACTGCATCTGGAAGAAATTGTTGCCGTGCGCACCGCGCAGCTCACCACAGCACATGCCCAGCTGCTCACGGAAGCCGATGAACGCAAAAGGCTGGAAGCGGAAGTAGCCACGGCCATTGAAAAGGAACGGGAACGATTGGGGCAGGAGTTGCATGACGGACTTGCTCAGGAATTAACCGGGATCACGATGATGCTGCACGTGCTGGGGCGGACATTGGAAAAACCGGCACCGGCTCAAGCAGCTGAAGCCGACAGGCTTTGCGGATTGTTGCAGCACGCACACCAGAATGGCCGCGACCTCGCGAAGAGTTTTTATCCTGTGGAGCTTGAGCAGCATGGTCTGATGGCAGCACTGGAAGGAATCGCCCACCGGACGCAGCAGCAATTCAGCGTTTCATGCACGGCCACTGCCGGGTCCAATGCAAGGGCGCGGTTAAAAGATATCACGTCCGTCCAGTTGTTTCGCATCGCCCAGGAGGCGGTTCAAAATGCCGCAAAACATGCGCATGCGCAGAATATTTCCATCCGCCTCAGCAAAAAAAAAGGTGAGTGGCTGCTTGTCGTCAAAGACGATGGCAAGGGCCTGCCTGAGGACGCGACGGAGTCTGGAGGCATGGGTCTGCGCATCATGCAGTATCGCGCCAGAATCATCCAGGGAAAGCTATCCATCTGCAACGATGTGAACGGTGGCGTCCTTGTAACCTGCAGCTCCCCCGCCGCTACATCCCCATGAAAAATAACCGCACACTTAGAGTCTCCGTCGTCGGCGTTCCGAAACCATGAATCCGATACGTGTCATGCTGGCAGAGGATCACACCATTGTCCGCGAGGGCTTGAGGGCGCTCTTAAAGCTGGACCAAGATATTGTAGTGGTCGGTGAAGCGGAGAACGGACGTCAAGCTGTCGCACTGGCTGCGGAATTATCTCCAGACGTGTTGGTATTGGATATTGCCATGCCCCTACTCAATGGATTGGAGGCTGCCAGACAGATTCTACGCTCCACGCCATGCCCGAAAGTGCTCATGCTCTCCGCGCACAGCGACGACCTTTATGTCGGCCAGGTGATGGCCCTCGGAGCCTCAGGCTACTTGGATAAACAAACTGCGGCGCATGTGCTGCCGGATGCAATTCGCGCGGTCCACGGGGGCGGGACATTTTTCAGCCCCGGCATTTCCCGGCGAATCAGCCAACGGAAGCAGAGAGCGAAACCCCGAGTTGGCAGCGTTAAATCCGGCACCCTGACGCCGCGCGAAACCGAAGTGCTCCAGCTCATCGCTGAGGGCAAGGCCAATAAAGAATCTGCGAACGAGCTCAAAATCAGCATCAAAACCGTGGAAAAACACCGGCAGAATCTCATGGAAAAGCTGGAGATCCACGACACCGCAGGCCTCACCCGATACGCGATCTCGGCCGGCGTCATCGAGAGCGGACCGCGCATCACGCTGCACGAAACTCCTTGATCGTCCGAAGCTCCTGCTGGAGTTGACAGGGCTTGTTCAGCAAATATGGTTACCCATATGAAGACAACCATCGAGATTGCGGATAACATTATCGCCCGCGCCAAGGCGCGCGCACGGGCCCGGCACATTACGCTTCGCTCCCTAATTGAGGAATCTCTGGTGGCCACGCTTGATCAGCCTGTTCCGGCGGTGCTGGTGAAACCCGTTACCTTCAAAGGCAAGGGGCTCAGCCCTGAGTTTGAGGAAGCCTCTTGGGGAAAAATCCGCGATACCATTTATCATGATAGCCGTTGATACAAACATCCTCGTTTACGGGCATCGTGAAGACTCGGTCTGGCATGAAAGGGCCTCGGGTTCCATCACCGGGCTTGCAAACTCGGGCGCACCCTGGGCGATTACGTGGCCTGGTTATCACGAGTTTTTAGCCATCGTGACGCATCCGAAGATTTACAATCCTCCAACGCCGCTGACCACTGCCATAAAGGCGCTGGAAGCATGGCAAGCCAGTCCGGGCTTACGATTGCTGGGCGAGGGCTCCGGGTATTCCAAAATACTAGCGAGACTAGCCGTCGCAGGAAAAATCAAGGGTGCTAAAATTCACGATGCCCGCATTGCCTCGATCTGTCTTCATCACGGGGTCAAAAAACTTTGGACCGCAGACCGTGACTTCTCTTCTTTCCCGGAGTTGGTCTGTGTAAACCCACTGGTCAGCTAAGGTGCCACCTCCCGGCGTGGAATTCTCTCACGTTCGAACACAGCATACAAAGCGATTTGACCCCGCGAATCAAGCAGCGCGGCTTCCACATGCGATTGTTCTTATATGAACGACGTTTTGATTGTGGGTGGCTCCGTGGCCGGATTAAGCGCCGCATTATTGCTTGGCCGGTGTCGCCGGGACGTGGTGGTATGCGACGTTGGACGTCCGCGTAACAGGTCTTCTGCACACATGCACTCGTTCCTCGTGGGAAGGGAGATGCCGGACTCGATCTCGCTCAGGAAATGACCATCTGGAGTTCCGACGTGATCTATACCGCCGCGCATGAAGATTTGGGATTTTGATTAAGTGGCACCAATCGCTGCCGAGCCAGTAGCTGCGATCTCCAGATCGCAGGGATAGCGCGCTGGCAGCCCTTACACGCCTGCAACGGAATTGATGAAGCAAAAGTTAATGCGCGGCGGTATAGAAGCGACATTCCTGTCGCTTTGGCTGCGGTTTGACTGCGACAAGAATGTCGCAGCTACGTTTGAGTCTCCACGGCAAAATGCCTTTTATGTAGAAGCGACATTCCTGTCGCTTTGGCTGCGGTTTGACTGCGACAAGAATGTCGCAGCTACGTTTGAGTCTCACGGCAAAATGCCTTTTATGTAGAAGCGACATTCCTGTCGCTTTGGCTGCGGTTTGGCTGCGACAAGAATGTCGCAGCTACGTTTGAGTCTCACGGCAAAATGCCTTCTATGTAGAAGCGACATTCCTGTCGCTTTGGCTGCGGTTTGGCTGCGACAAGAATGTCGCAGCTACGTTTGAGTCTCACGGCAAAATGCCTTTTATGTAGAAGCGACATTCCTGTCTCTTTGGCTGCGGTTTGGCTGCGACAAGAATGTCGCAGCTACCAGAGCGCCACTTCGGATGCCGCTGAGTAGCTGCGATCTCCAGATCGCAGTCCGCACCCGCAGCCCAGTCCCCACTGCGACAAGAATGTCGCAGCTACTTTGAGTCTCATGGCAACCAGAGATATTTTACCTCATCATCTTTGCAAGCTCGCGAAGGTATTCGAAGCTGTAAATGCCGGTGTTGTGTTTGTCGCTGAATTCGAGCTGGATGGCGTAGCCACCGATGTGCTGCCAACTGACTAAACTCACGCCTGGGAAAAGTTTCTGATTGGTGCCGCCGTAAGTATTCCCAAGCAGATCTTTCTCACCCATGTTTTCGGCGCTCGGCGATGCGGCGCGGAGAAACTCCACAGGATAGTAGGATTCCTCGCCGTCGGACCATTTGATCGCGAGTTCGTTGCCGAGGAGCTGGATGTCTGCGGGGCGGATCATGAGTGGGGCGTGGATTGGCAGTCGCAGGATTTATCGGAGTCCGGCACCGGGACTGGATCGAAGCCGCTGCCGCCCCACGGCTGGCAACGTGCCACCCTTTTTAATGTGAGCCAGCTTCCGCGCATCGCTCCGTGGCGGGTGATGGCTTCGGCCGCGTAGTGCGAGCAGGTCGGGAGGAAGCGGCATCCACCCACTCCACCACTCATCCAGACCAAAAACGGGGAGATTCCCCATTGGTAGAGGCGGATCAGAATTAAAAGAATCCTCCTCATCGAAAATGTGCCGGGGTGGGCGGCAGTTGCCGCTATGTCATCCCCGGCGAAACGAAATCACTTCATCAAAAGCACGGAACGGCTGCGCTTGATCTCGCGGGTGATGCGGCGATGCAGGTGCGCGGGCATTCCAGTCACACGACGTGGCAGAATTTTGCCATTTTCGGTGACGAACTTCTTCAGAAGGTCCGGGTTTTTGTAATCAATGGCCTCGACCGAGATATCGATCCGGCGGCGGGGCATGATGCGGTTCGCACGGCGGAGATTGGCGCGGCGTTGGGGTGTTTTGGGTAACATATGCGTTGGTTGGTTGGAAGAACCTTAGCGGGTCTCGCGATGGAGCGTGTGGCGCTTCAAGTTGGGATTGTATTTTTTCTTCTCAAGACGCCCGGGTGTGTTTGGGCTCTTTTTGTTGCGGGTGGACATGTAGCGCGAGACGGGCTTGCCTTCAGCTTTGGCCTCGGTGCATTCCAGAATGATGATTTCCTGTGGCATGGTATGGGTCGGTGGTTTTGGTGTTCGTATCAGTCTTTGAGGTCGTCGTCCGAACTGTTGTCGGATTCGTCGGAAAGTCCAAACAAGGATGTTACAGGACGACGGACGCGGGAGAAGTTATTTTCTTTCTCGATCTGCGTCTGGCATTGCACGGTGTAACGCGCAAACGGGACGGCCTCAAGGCGGGGATGCGGGATTTTTTCGCCGCTGATTTCACAAACGCCGTAGGTCCCGGCGTCGATACGCTTGAGGGCTTCCTGGATTTCGTAAAGGTCATCCTGTTCCTGTGAGAGGAGGCTGAGTGCGAAGTCGCGGTCGTAAGCGTCGCTGCCGGCATCGGCCTGGTGCATTCCGAAAGCGGAAGCTTCGTTGCCCTCGGCGCGGGAGCGGAGGTTGTCTTTGGCCACTCCGCTCATTGCGTCCAGCATGGAATCGCGCAGGTCGAGGAGTTTCTGATGTTGCTTTTTAACGAAGGGTGACCGTGCATCGCCGTTGACGGGTTTGTCTGCGACCTTGGCAGTGCTTTTCTTGTCTTTGGCTGTCGTTGCGTCAGCTTTCGGAGCTGCTTTGGCCTTGGCTTTGGATGTCGTGGAAGTCTTGCTGGGCATTGTGCTGTTTTCTAACGGATGTTCTGGTTTAAATCAAAGGGAGTGGATGTGTAATGGACCTCGCTCGT
>JBGTCP010000410.1:0-3171 GCA_041748815.1 Chthoniobacterales bacterium | reverse complement strand
TCGAAGTGGGAAGCGCTCCGCACGGTCTCCACAGTGCGAACGCAGTTTGCCGGAATGATCCATCATATCCGCGCCAACGAAATCAGCCCAGTAGTTTTTCTGGATTACTCTGATATGGGCATGCACTACGGGCGGGATGTGCTTGCGCTGTCTGATCTCCCCAAATCCCGCATTCAGAAACCCATGGAGAGCGGTGAGGCAAAGCTGCTTTTGAGACTGGCGGCACCGCCGGAAGTCGTTGTATTGTCGTGGGGGGATTGGGAAAGCCGGGGTCGCCCGCAGGCATGGATATTGGCAATGACGTCGCAAGAAATCGATTGGCTTAACAACTCAGGAATACCAATGGAAACTGTTCACAGATTGAATTCGCCGCTCAGTCCGTCAACGCTTTTCAGAACAAGGTAGGAGAGACTGATGGGGAAAATTGAAAAGCTGAAAGGCGGAGGCGGAACTGATTGATAAGTGACGATTTTTGATTTTTGATTTTTGAAATCACGCAGGTGGGCGGAAGGATGGTCAGGCTAGAATTTGCACGTCATCAAGATCCTTGGGCCGCCCACTGGCTTTTTTTTATTCGCCAGTAATTCTTTCCTGCCCAAATAAGAGGTGGGCAAGCTCGCTTCTCCCACAATGGAGGCAGGTACCCGGGAGGCCCATGAATCGATGAACGAAACCCCATCAATCCGGTTGAGAAGGTCAATAAGACTCAGTTGGCAGTTAGCAGTGGAAAGGTGCGCCGAGGCGCGGGCAGCCATGGAAAATTACAGCTTCACCGCCCACAATGACATATTCCACACCGGATGTGTTGAGGCACTTGATGAAGTCCAGAATATTATCCGAGAAATGCGAGGCGTTTATTTGGACGTTTGCTTCCATGTGGCTCGCACGTCGGGCAGGTCTTTTCCATACACACTGCGCTGAAGGACCCGGGCAGCGGCGATGCGCTCGTCCGGAGTCATCTCACGATACTGTGCCAGAGTCCAAAGATCGGCTTCCCGAAACGATTTTGATTTATGCACTACACGTTCCATCGTGGTATCCTGAGCGTGTTGGGGAACGAATTCAAGGATGGAATGGACAGGCGCGTTGGTTGGCATAGAGCAGTGTTCAGTGTTCGTGGGGAGATGAAGGCAAGACTTTAACCACGAAGGGCACGGAGCGACACGAAGGTGGATTGAACAAGCGGTTGATGACAGACGAGATCGGATTGATGAGTGACGAGTGTTGATTTTTGATTTTTGAAGTGGCCCGATGTGGACCTGCTAACTGCTAACCGATAACTGTTAACTCTTCCCATTCACTCTTCCGATTTATGGACGGCGATGTGGCGGGGTTCGGGGAAGCAGATGGAAAGGAGTTCGGTGGGGGATTTTATCAGATATTCGGGGTGAAGCGCGGCGAGGCTTTTGGCGGAGTTGAATCCCCAAGTGACTGCGGCCACATCGACGCCGGCCTTTTTGGCGGCGGCGACATCGCGGGTTTCGTCGCCCACGTAAAGAATCTCATCTGCGGTCACGGAGTAGGTGAGCATGATGGCTTTGAGATGGCGGCTTTTGCCTGTGAGCTTCGGCACGGAGCTGACAAAGTCGAAGATATCAAGTCCGCGCACCCCGGCGAATGTTTCGACGTTTTCGGCGGAATTTGAGGTGAGAATGCCGAGGGTATCGACATGGGGACGCACAGCGTGGAGGAATGCATCCATGCCGGAAACGGGTTGGATCTGGTCGGCGATTTTGGCGAGTTTGCTGCGTCCCGCAAGGAGGAGTCCGGGCAGGCGGCGCTTGGGGATGCCAAGGAATTTGAGGAACTGGGTGAGCGACATGTCCTGGGCAGTGCCGATTTCCTCGCGGGCGAGCTTGCGGAATTTGCGCTCATCGGCCAGCTCATTTACGATGTGATAAGCTTGCTCGAAGGTATCGGCAATTGTTCCATCAAAGTCGAGGACCAGGCATTTGTAGCTCATTGTGTGCGGGCGTTAAAATTTGACTCCGGGCGGAAGGAGCATGGGTTCGGCAACTTTTGCGGCGGCGTCTGCACCTAAAAGTAACCGGACGATGGTGAGTGAAAACTCGAGCGCGGTGCCGGGGCCGCGGCTGGTGAGGATATGGCCATCGTGGACGACGCGTTCGGTTACAGCGGATGTGTCTTCGAGTTGATCGCTGAGGCCGGGGTGTGCGGTGGCCTTGCGTCCGGCAAGGATGCCGAGTGGCTTGAGCACGACGACGGGCGCGGCGCAGATGGCTGCTATGAGGCGGCTGGCTTGGTTTTGCTCGCGGATGAGCTGGTTGAGTGCGGCATTTTCGGAAAGATGCGTGGCTCCGGGCATGCCGCCGGGGATGGCGATCACGTCGAATTCGCGGGCGATGACTTCGGTGATGAGTCCGTCCGCTTCGAGCTTAACGCCCCGGGATGCGGTGATTTGCAGGCGGGAAACGGATGCCACGAAGACGTGGATGCCGGCACGTCGCAGGGTGTCGATGATGGTGACGGCCTCGATTTCTTCGCTGCCATCGGCGATGGGGACCAATGCTGTTTTATCAGCCATGGAGATTATGCTTTGGCTTTGCCTTGATTGGCGACGGAGGCCATGGCTTTGGCGACTTCGTCGGGATCGCCGAGGTAGTAGCTTTTTTGAGCATTGAGTTCGTCGTCGAGTTCGTAAACGAGCGGCATGCCGGTGGGGATATTGACTCCGACGATTTCCTCATCGGGAACGTTATCGAGGTATTTGACGAGGGCGCGAATGGTATTGCCGTGGGCTGCGACGATGACGCGCTCGCCGGATTTCACCGCAGGGGCGATGGTTTCCAGCCAGAGTGGCATGAATCGATCCACGGTGTCTTTAAGGCACTCGGTGAGCGGGAGTGCATCGGCTGGAACATCTTTGTAACGGGAATCGTGGCCGGGATAACGCTCGTCGGATTTTTCGAGTGGAGGCGGTGCGATGTCGTAAGCGCGACGCCAGATGAGCACTTGATCGTCACCGTGCTGCGCGGCGGTTTCCGATTTGTTGAGGCCCTGGAGCGAGCCGTAATGGCGTTCGTTGAGACGCCATGTTTTGTGAACAGGAATCCATGCCTGATCGAGCTCGTCAAGAATACCATTGAGTGTGTGAATGGCGCGTTTGAGGACGGAAGTGTAAGCGACATCAAAAGAGAATCCGGCTTCGCG
>JBGTCP010000409.1:0-3343 GCA_041748815.1 Chthoniobacterales bacterium | reverse complement strand
TTCATCCGCACGCAGGAAAAGCTCGGCGGGGATTTTCTGCGTGAAGACGCTGAGGGCCACTTCCGCGACGAGCATTCCACATTGGACTGGGTCATGGAGGGAATGCTAGGAAATGCCGGTTTCGAATTGCTCACCAAGTCCATCGAATCAGACGTCATCGCGACCTATCTTTGCCAAAAATCCTCATAAATCTTGGCGAGCTTTGCGGTCTTTGCGCGACAACTCTGAAGCAGGAAATCGCGCGAAGAACGCAAAGCTCGCCAAGGCTGGTAGCTACGACGGAGAACAAATCCCGCACGCTGCGCCTTGGAACCATCGGTTGGCGTAATTATATGTAACATGCCTGGCCCCTTCCAATGACTGAAGCGATATCCCCATCTATCGATCAACGCAAGGCTGCCTGCTTGCCTCCGCCGGGTAATCCCGTGATGTTTCAGCAGTGGCGGGATCTGCTGTTTTTGCATTGGGAGTTGCCCTCAGAAGTGATTCAAAAAACGCTCCCGGACGGTCTCACGGTGGATACCTTCAACGGCAAGGCTTATCTTGGAATAGTCCCGTTTTTCATGCGGAAGATTCGCCCGCGCTTTTTACCCGCAGTGCCGGGCATCTCAAACTTCATGGAGTTAAATCTTCGTACTTACGTCTATGATCGATCTGGAGTTCCTGGCGTGTGGTTTTATTCGCTGGACGCAAATCAGTGGTTGGCGGTGAAAATTGCCCGGCGTTTTTTTCATCTCCCCTATAAGCATGCACGAATGAGCTCCGTCCGCAGCACGGAAGGTCGCATTGGGTACACATCGGAGCGCGTCGGCCCAACCGCAAAACAGGGGATCTGCAGATATGAATATGCGCCTGGTGCTGAACTCCCACTGTCAGCACCTGGATCGCTGGAGTTTTTCCTCGTGGAACGCTACCGGCTTTACTCCAACACGCCTGCCGGTCTTCGGAGAGGCGCGGTGTTTCACCATCCCTATCCGCTGCGTGAAGCGAATGTGACCGCGCACGATGAACTGCTCATGTCCCATAACGGCTTCACTCCCCCAGGCCGGGCACCAGATCACATCGCAATGTCACCCGGAGTCGACGTGACCATTTTCCCGCTTGAATCGGTTTGATGGCTTGTCGGTGGATCAGCATTCCTTGCAAGATGTGGACGCTCTCGGTACGCAATCGATCACCGAGCCCCGCCTCTTGCATCGGCGTCAAAAAATTCACTGGCCGCATTCATCCGGAAAAGCATCGTGAGGTGTAATGGCTTGCTTTATACCTCACTTTCTGGCTATATTTGAGCTATAGAGGGGATTTATTTAACTCATGCGTTGGAATTGGCAGCAAGAAGACTGGCCGCGGTTCACCTATCAGGCGGCGGCAATAGATGCATTTGAGGCTGGTTTCCTTCAAGGATCCGGCGTCGTGATTGGAGCACTGCGCCATCTGGATCATCCAGATCAAGAACAGTTGAAGGTTGACCTCATCAGCACCGAAGCCCTGAAGACCTCCGAAATTGAGGGTGAGTTATTAAATCGCGTCAGCCTTCAATCATCCATCCGCCGCCACTTCGGGCTTCAAACGGAAGCCCATCGCGCTAAACCCGCCGAGGACGGCATCGCGGAGATGATGGTGAATCTCTATCGCACTTTCGAGGCACCGCTCACGCATGAGAGCCTCTTCGACTGGCATCGAATGCTCACCAATGGCAGGCGTGACCTCACCGACATCGGACGTTATCGCGAGCACGGAGATCCCACGCAGGTTGTTTCCGGGCCGGTCCACCGGCCAAAAGTTCACTTTGAAGCTCCCGCTTCCAGAAGGATTGCCAAGGAAATGGAGGCCTTTATAAAGTGGTTTAACGGCAACATGGAGTTACCCGCCCTTACCCGGGCTGGTATGGCTCACTTATACTTCATCAGTATCCATCCCTTTGAAGATGGCAATGGTCGCATCGGGCGGGCGATTTCGGAGAAAGCGATTGCCCAAAGCATCGGTCAGCCCTCACTCACGGCCCTTGCTTATCAAATCGAGAAACATCGCAATGCTTACTACGACGCACTCGAAGCTGCCAATAAACACAATGAAATCACCGGTTGGCTGATCTATTTTGCCGAAGTTATTATGGCCGCGCAAAAGACCACGGGACAGCGTATCGAATTCCTGATCGACAAAACAAAGCTCTGCGCCCGCTTGCGCGGCAAGGTGAACGCACGGCAGGAGAAGACGCTGCAGCGTATGTTCCGTCAGGGACCGGAAGGATTCAACGGTGGACTCAGCGCTGAAAATTATCTCGCGATCACCGGCACGTCCCGCGCAACCACCACCCGCGATCTGACAGAACTGGTCACCCTCGGCGCCCTCCACAAGACTGGCCAACTCAAAAGCACCCGCTACTGGCTGAACCTACCGTCCCTGGCAAACTCAGCACCCAGATAGGTGGCAAGATCTTTGAGGCAAGCTTGGACTGCGGAAAGCATTTCAGGATCATTCGTCTGCACGCCTTCTTCCCACCACCAGTTTTTGATCGTGAACGTGCGCGCAGATCGGTCGAAGGCGGGATCCACGCGCGCGATGAAGCGGTAGCCGTAGAGAACCGGAAGCACGTAATATCCTTAGTCGCGCTTTGCAGCAGGTATGTAAACTTCCCATCGGTAATGGCAGTCGAAAAGCGATTCGATCATCGAGAGATCCCACATGAGGTTGTCCAGCAGCGCGATGAGAGCGTCTTGCTGCGTGGGCCTAATCGACGTGCGGCGACTTTCAAGGCTGAAAGGTCGGGGGCGCGAATGAAGAAGGGGGATTGTGACTGCTGTGATGCCATGAGAAAGCGAGGCGCGTCGAATGGCTCCTGAGCTAGGATTTGAACCTAGGACCGATCGATTAATCCCGAAAGCTTTCGGGACTCTACCACTTAGACTGAATCCCGAAAGCCTATTCGTGGCACTCTAGCAACTTTAGTCGGATCATCCGCAGCGATTTCCAGGTCTTGATTTCACGCTCACGGCGCATCGCGGAAGCGCGGTTGGGATGCTCCTCTTGCCAGATCAAAATCCATGGCCCGTTTTTGCGCGTAAATTTTCCCTGAGTCGGGCCAGTGTGATTGTGATCAGCGAGGCGGGCGGTGAGATCGTGCGTTTGACCGATGTAGAGCTTTCCAGCCGGATTTTCCAGAATATAAACCCAGTGACTCATTATGAACGAAAATGGCTCCTGAGCTAGGATTTGAACCTAGGACCGATCGATTAATCCCGAAAGCTTTCGGGACTCTACCACTTCGACTGAATCCCGAAAGCCTATTCGTGGCACTCTAGCAACTTTAGTCGGATCATCCGCAGCGATTTCCAGGTCTTGA
>JBGTCP010000408.1:0-9712 GCA_041748815.1 Chthoniobacterales bacterium | reverse complement strand
TGACATCCCGGTCCCAAAGAGATGCACTGAAAGCTCAACTTGTGGATACCATTCGCATGAAAGAACTGGCGGCGGGCCATCCACTGATGGCTCCCGCATTTGAAGAGCGGGAGAAAGAGTTGCAGGCGAGGATCGATGCTTTGCCATTGGGCGAACAAGAGGTCCCGGGCGTGCCCATTCAAGACTCAACTGAACTCGACTCTACTTTTTTCAAGCGGTGAGATCATGGTTCAAGGAGTTTGGAAGGATCTTCGGCCACACGATTAGAGCATTCCGGTCGCAGGCGGATTGACATCGCTGATGACGGTTTCCCGATACAGCTTCAGAGCAGCGAGCATCTCCTTTGTCGGACTGCGCGGCGGGGCGTTGAGGATTTCGACAAAGTGCCGGGATTCATCCGTGCTGAGTCGGGTGACGGTGCGATTCATTGTCTCCTTGCCCCGCTCAGTGCGGATATGTTTAGAAGCAGTGATCACTGAAAAAATATGCCATCGGCTTATCCAGTTTTCAAAATGAATTTTGGCTGAAACCACTGGCCCGTGTGCCAAGTTTCATTAGACGCAAACCACCCAGAGAGGAGAAAGGATTCGTAACCTATTGAAAATCAGGGACTTTTTTCTTTAGACGCAAATCACCACTCCAGGCGAGATGAGTTGGAGCCAGCGGTGAGAGAAATTGAGAGATTCGGTTCGTCGTGAGCCGCTTTCCCAGCCTATCTCGCAAGAATCTCACAGAAATTGCGAGATTTCTCCCAAATCCTCCAGTATTTCACTATTTGAGGGCATTTCACCGTTTGGTGAAATGCCCCTAAATAGTGAAAATCCATAACGTTCACCGAAAGCGCTATGTTCAGGGTCGCCGTGAACATGGCAATAGCGTGAACAAAAAGCTTGCGGATTGTTCATGATTCGGGGATGTTCACGGCAGCCGTGAACACAACAGTTGCTGTGAACATAAAGCGCCAGGACGCTAAAAGCCTTGAATCGGCTCTCGCTGTCAGGCTGGAGGAGATTCTTGAAGGGATCGCCTGGCTATCGTCGGTGGATGTGACGATCAACCCGGCTGACTATGACCGGGCTTTCGACTTGCATGCGGAGATCGGTCTGCCCCGTGGAAACCGGATCGAACTTTGGGTGGAGTGCAAGGACATGCCGAAACCCTCCCGCTTTCCCTACGTGGGCCTGGAGAACCGTTTCCGCAAGAACGGCTCGCGCACGGTCCGGGTGCCGACGTTAGCGGCTCCGTATATTTCCCCGAGGATGGCGGAGATGTGCGAGAAGCATGGCTGGAGTTGGTTCGACCTTTCCGGGAACTGCCGAATCACGGTGCCAGAGCTTCTGCACATCGAAAAAACCGGAAACAAGCCGGTGCACTCCCGTCCGAAAAGGGGAGATGCCAATCTCTCGACTCACGAGTCGGCCCGAATTCTCCGTGTGCTGATGGCTCCCGAAAATGCGGGCCGACGATGGACACAACGCGAACTTCAGGACGCCTGCGAACCGAAGGTTAGCCTGGGCAAGGTCAACACGCTGGTTAGTTACCTGCGGGAGCAAGCCTATCTGCTTGACCAAAAAGGCGGTGGTATTCGCATGCATGACTATGAGGGATTGCTCAAAGAATGGCGTGAAGCGTATGCTTACGAGGAGCACCGTCGGTTGAGCTGCTTCAGCCTGAGCGATCAGAAAAGCATTTTCAAAAAGCTCGCCGGGGTTTGGTCTGACTCGTCTGCAATGGGAGCGCCTGCTTGTCTGGCATCATTCACGGCGGCAGATCAGATTGCACCGCATGTAAGGCAATCCCGCACCTGGGTTTACGTCCGGCCACGGGACAGTCGTGAGATCCAGAAGCTCCTCGAAGCCAAAGAGGTAGATTCGGGGGCCAATCTGATTCTGCTGGAGGCGGCTGACGAGGGCGTCTTTGAGGGAGTGCTCTCAGGAAGTGAGGGAGCCCCTACGACCAGCGCACTGCAAACCTATCTCGACCTGTGGAAAGCCGGAGGCCGCGGTGAGGAAGCGGCGACTGCGATTTTCAATCAATGCCTGAAACCCGCCTGGGAGAAAGGGCGACCGGAGAACTAATCAATGCCAGGAGGAGATCAATACGACGAGTATGACGATGCGAGCGTCGAGGCGGCGAAGTCGGCGATCATCGAACTGATGCGCGTGCTCGGAGAGTATCGCGAGGAGATTGTCCTGGTTGGGGGATGGGTTCCATTTTTCTCCATCGATGCTCCGGAGGATCCACTGGACCGACACCCTGGCAGTGCGGATGTGGATATTGTGCTCAATCACCAGGAATTGGAAGAGGCCGGCTATGAGACGATTGCCAGACGTCTGGAAGCTGCCGGATACGAACCCATTGGAGAACAACCCTTTCAGTTCTCGAAGACAGTTAACGGCGTGGTGGTCGACATCGATCTGTTGGCCGGACAATATGCCGGCACCGGGAAGAAACATCGCACCCAGAAAATCCAGGATGTCAAAGCGCGCAAAGCTCGCGGAGCGGATCTCGTTTTTCAGATCAACCCCGACAAGCGGGAAATCAGTGGCCGACTCCCTGATGGAAGTCATGACAGGGTTGTCGTCCCCATCGCATCTGTGGTGCCATTTATCATCATGAAATGCTTCGCCATAGACGACCGGATGAAGCCGAAGGACCCTTTTGATATCTGGTATGTAGTGAAACGCTATCCCGGAGGAATCGACGCGCTTATCGAGACTTTCCGTCCGCATCTTGACTATAAGTTGGTCAAACAGGGATTGGAGATCCTCGTGCGGAAGTTCGAACGGTTTGACTCTTGGGCTCCGACTCAAGTAGGTAAATTCGACAGCGCCCTGAGTGCCGACGAGCAAACTGCACGCCAACGCGATGCCTACGAGCGGATTGGACATTTGCTGGACAAGTTGGGATTCAAAAAGACATGAGCAGCTCCTACACCGAAGACCACCTCGTCGAGCAACCGGCGATCCAACTCATGCAACATGAGCTGGGCTGGGATGTGGTGAATTGCTACGGCGAATGGGAAACCGGGGCGAGCGAACTCGGACGGGATGGGAAGCGGGAAGTCGTGCTGGTTTCGCAATTGCGCCCGGCGCTTATGCGGCTGAATCCGGATCTGCCAGCGGAAGCAGTGGATGAGGCCGTGGAGGAGTTGGTCCGGGATCGCACTGCGCTGAGTCTGGCGGAAGCGAATCGTGAGATCGATAAGCTTATCCGGCATGGCGTGAAGGTGGAGTTTCCCGATCAGGAACACGGCGGGCAGCGGGTGGAAGTGGTGCGGGTGATTGATTGGGACGTGCCGGAGAACAATAATTTCCTGCTGGTGTCGCAGTTCTGGGTGGCAGGCGAGCTTTATCTGAAGCGAACGGATTTGGTGGGTTTCGTGAACGGTTTGCCGCTGGTGCTCATTGAGCTGAAGAAGCCGGGGGTGAATGTGCGTGAGGGATTTGACAAAAACCTCCGCGACTACAAGCAGACAATCCCACAGTTGTTCCACTACAACTCACTGCTCCTGGTCTCCAACGGAGTGCAGAGTAAGATCGGAAGCCTGACTGCAAAGTGGGAGCATTTCGGCGATTGGAAAAAGGCCGCAAGCGAGGAAGACATCTCGCAGATCTCACTGGAAACTCTCCTGCGCGGAACCTGCGAGAAAAGCCGCCTGCTGGATCTGGTGGAAAACTTTACCCGCTTTTCCGACAGCAAGGGCGGTGTGAGTAAATTGCTGGCGAGGAATCATCAATATCTCGGAGTCAATAAAGCGGTCGAGGCATTGCGGGTCTGCTCGGATGGACGGGTTGGAGTTTTCTGGCATACGCAGGGGAGCGGGAAAAGTTACTCAATGGTGTTTTTTGCGGAGAAGGTGTTCCGGAAGCTCAAGGGGAATTGGACATTTGTGATCATTACAGACCGGGCGGAGTTGGATTCTCAGATTTACCGTACGTTTTCAACCTGTGGCGCTGCCTCGGAGCTTTGTCAGGCCACCAGTGCGAGCCACCTGCGGCAACTGCTTCGTGAGGATCACCGGTACGTCTTCACGCTGATTCACAAATTCCGCACGGAGCCGGGCACACTGCATCCGGTGCTGTCTGAGCGGGATGACATTGTCGTGCTTGCGGATGAGGCGCACCGCAGCCAATACGACACGCTGGCAATGAACATGCGCACTGCATTGCCAAACGCAAAATTCGCGGCTTTCAGCGGCACGCCGCTCATCGCGGGAGAGGAACGGACGCGGGAGGTGTTCGGCGATTACGTGAGCATTTACAATTTTCAGCAATCAGTGGAGGACGGAGCAACGGTCCCGCTCTTCTACGAAAATCGCACGCCGGAACTGCAGATTAACAATCCAGAGCTGAACGAGGAAATCTACCAGACAATCGATGCTGCGGGATTGGACGACGATCAGGAGGAGAAACTTCGCAGAGTGCTGGGTCAGCGCTATCACCTGATCACGCGCGAAGACAGACTGGACGCAGTAGCCAAGGATATCGTGCACCATTTTCTGAACCGGGGATACCAGGGCAAGGCAATGGTCGTTTCCATCGACAAGCTCACAACTCTGCGGATGTTCGAAAAAGTCCGCGCTGAATGGGAAGCCGAGAAAGCCCGCGTGCTGAGCGCTATGGAGGGAATGAGTGTGCACTTGCCCGAATACGCACATCTCCGCGACCGCATGCGGAATCTCACGGAAACGGACATGGCCGTCGTGGTCTCGCCGGGACACAATGAGATCTCTGAAATGAAGGACAAGGGCTTCGACATTGCGCCGCATCGTCAGCGCATGATGAGCGAGGATTTGGAGGAGAAGTTCAAAAACCCTGAGGATCCCTTCCGCCTCGTTTTTGTGTGCGCCATGTGGCTCACCGGTTTCGATGCGCCAGCATGCTCCACGCTCTATCTCGACAAACCCATGCGAGGCCACACGTTGATGCAAACCATCGCGCGAGCGAACCGGGTGCATGGCGAGAAAGTGAACGGCCTCATCGTGGATTACGCGAACGTGTTTCAGGAACTGGAGAAGGCGCTGGCGATTTATGGTGCGGGCAGCAAAGGCGGTATGCCGGTGAAGGACAAAAAGGAATTGATCGAGGCCCTGCGGATCGCACTGGAACAGTTGGCGGAGTTTTGCCGGAAGCAAAATGTGGATCTGGCCGCAATCTCCGAGGACCCAGTGAAGCAGTTCATTCCTGCTGTCAACCAGCTCAGCCGGACAGATGAAGTCATGGAAGCATTCCTCGGTCAGGCGAATGACGTGGCACGGCTTTACAAAGCGGTGATGCCTGATCCAGTGATCCCTTTGCTCGCACCCAGAGCACAATTGATTGCAGAACTGGCAAAAGCATTGCGGGCTACAAAAGATCCTGTGGATATCGCCGAAGTAATGGAAGCGATCTCTGAGGTGCTCGACGGTTCAATCGCAGCGGAGCCACACATCGAGCCGGGCGCTGGAAGGAAAACCATTGATCTGAGCAAGATCGATCTCGCTGCGCTGGAACGAAAGTTTGCCAAGACACCGAACAAGAACATCGAAACGCAGAAACTGCGGGCATTGATTGAGCGCAAACTGGACAACCTGATCCGCCTGAACGCAAGCCGCTACGATTACTTGGACCGCTTCCAGAAGATGATCGAAGCCTACAACAGCGGTGCTCTGAGCATCGAACAGTTGTTTGCGGATTTGGTGAAGTTCACCAAAGATCTAAATCATGAGGAGCAACGGCATCTTCGCGAGAATCTGGGCGAGGAGGAGTTGGCCGTTTTCGACATCCTCACACGTCCGGGTCCCGACCTGACTCCAGAGGAAACCGAAGCAATCAAGAAAGTGTGCAAGATCCTACTTGCGAAACTGAAAACAGAAAAACTGGTGCTGGCCTGGCGCACCAAGCGCACGACACGTGCAGCCGTGCGGGTGGAGATCGAAAAGATGTTGGACGCAGGATTGCCGGAGAAATACACAACGGAGCTTTTCGAGCAAAAATGCGGAGCGTTGTTTAATCACGTTTTGGAGAAATATCCCGATCATGGAGTGTCGGTTTACCGGGCAGCGGGGTGAGGATAGTCGAGCAGCGAAAATGAGCGGGTTGTGCAAAGGGAAAGAAAGAATCTTCCGATCATGGTAATTCGATTTGCAATTTCAATGGAAACGCGCTCTGGTGCGGAATGCTCAAACAATCTCTCCTAACGGGCCTCGCGGCATTTGTCCTTACCCAATCGTTAATCGGAGGGCAGCAGTTTAATAAAACCGTGTCTGTGCTTGAGGAGCCGAAGGCACTGCCTACGTGGTTGATCGACTCGCGCGTTGGCTACACGGCTGATGGGGACTTCAGCGATGAGGCGCTCGGTAGTCAGGACAGCATCAGCTATGGCACCTCAGTCATTTATGCGCTGAGACTGCATGAAAGCCTGCAACTCAAAATGGGCGGAGCAATCTCGGGGTTTGAATTTGGCGGATCGAATGCGCCAGTCCCGACACAATTACAAACAGTCGGCGGCCGGTTTGCGCTGGAATATCTGGTACAGGACATCCCCGCCGCCACGTTGGATATCCGCCCGGAGTTTGCGTACGCGGGTGATGATTTTGAAAGCGACGCATTCACGATCCGCGTGAATCTGGCAACCGGATTTCAGATCACCAGGTCTTTGTATGGAGTGGTTGGTGTTTCTTACAACGAATTCCGCGAATACCAATTCTGGCCCGTTGCAGGACTGGTTTGGCTGATCAACGACGACATGCGCCTCATGCTCGTGCCGCCACAGCCCCATTTGCTGGTGAAAATCAATGATCAGCTCGATTGGCAAATCGGCGCAAGCTTCGACGGCGGCGCTTTCAAAACCGGTGACACGGTGGACGGAATACCCAATACCGAATTGGAATACACGGAAATCCGCGCAACCACCGGCATTGATTACAAGCCCACGGACACTTTATCGATCCGCCTCGAAGCAGGATACGCCTTCTACCGCAAGTTCAACTACGACAGCCTGGACGAGGATTATCGCGTGGACCCGGCACCCTACGTCGGAGCCCACGTGAAGCTGCGTTTCTAAGCTCCGCGCAGGTCGTAGCTGATCTGTGACGAATTGCGGGCCCGCAGTGCGCGTCCCGGCCTGAATGCTGGAGCGGAGGAGCTTACCAGTGCCGAGAACGTGGACTCACCCTCCGTCAAACGGAAAAAGAGTCTGCCGGTTTTCGATTTCAACGGGGCGAAAGTGAGATCGAGTGGAAGGTGCGGCGGGATGCCGGGATGTAAACACGGATACAGCGCAGAATTACGAAAACGAACTCCTGCTCCAGAGCGACCTTCCGGGAATGGATGCAGGGGAACTTCGCGCCCTTGCAGAAAAATACGGAAGCGCTGAGTAAATGCCGCGTTGGCGGAGATCTCCATGCGCTCGATGGACGTGTCGACAAAGCGGCTTGTGCTGCCGCCCTCGACGGGGATCTCACATAGCAGCGGCCAGCCTTCCAGCGCACGCCGGATTACCAGGCGCGCACCTTTCTCTTCGAAAACCAGCGCCTCAGGGAACCGCCAGCGCCAGATCTCCCGAAAGACGGCCGCAGGCAACGGAAATCCCGCACGGCGCAAATCCGCAAGCACCTGTGTGAGATCCTCCCACAGGAATGAGGGTAGAAAATATTTATCATGCAAGTCGCCTCCATGGACGATGAGGTCGGAGCTTTTTTTGCGCTCAAGCAGCATGGTGAAAATGGACCGCCAGAGTAGAGCCACGGCCGCCATCCAATCTGCGCGGGGCATGGTCTCGATGGCGCGGAATTCGATTAAACCACAGGCGCCATTGGGCACGGTGGTATTCCAAAATTTATCGAAACTGATCTCCGTGCGGTGGGTATTGCCGCTGGTGTCGATGTGCATGTGCCTCAGCGTTTCATTGATGATGTATCGATGGTCACCCGGCTCCAAAGCGTCGAGGTAGCGGTATGCCATTTCGAGGTCGTAGAGTTCCCGGGACGATTCGTCAGGCCGCGGCGCTTGCGATGAAGGGCCTACAAAATTTCCTGTGAAAAGATATGACAACGCAGGATGGGCCTGCCAATACCGCATAGTGGCAGCCAGCCATTGCGGACGGCTGAAAAATGGATTGCGATCAAGATCCGGACCGCCGAAGAGCAAGTGATTGCCCCCACCTGTCCCGCCCTGAGCACCGGTGAAGCTTACTTTGTGCGAAAACAGGCCTACTTCCCGGGCTTCAGTCTCCAGAACATGCAGCCAGTCGCGATATTCGACCCATGTGTTGCAGGGAGGGAGATTAATTTCCAGCACTCCGGGGTCGGCGGTGAGGCTGAGTTTGGTCCACAAACCTTCCACATCTTCGGGGATGTATCCTTCAAACCGGCACTGAAACCCACCTGCCTTTTTCAGCTGCGCGTTAACGATCCCCAGCAAACGCAGGAAAGGTTTTTGCAGCAGTGGAGGGAAGAAAATGTGCAGCTGTCCTTCAACCAATTCAATCGTAAGCGCCCGGCGGAGTGAGTCCGCGGGCAAAAGCTGCAACGGCAACCGCAATCCACTGGGAGCATCGGCATCGATGAGCGGAACGCTGGATTTTTTACCGGGAAAATTCCACGTCTGTGTGATCCACCGTTTGCCATCATGATCGAGAGGAAGGACTCCTACCGTATTGCCCTTGCGGAGGCCATCCAATCCTTTGAGCCATTCTCCCTCAAGGCGCAAAGTTTTGAGCACTCCTTCTGTGACTGCTTTGAAATGTCCAGCGGTGGCAGGCTGTGCGGTGTCTCCGCTGGATTGCACCATTGAGATTCCGTCGCGATTCCCGAGCAAGTGGACTGCCCAGCGTGGATTTGTTTCACCCGGGTACAATTTACCGGGAGAAAAAAATGCCGCAGCGCCCTGCAGATGGTTGTCTAGAAGCCGATCTGCCAGCTTATAGGCGAACGCCAATTTGGTGGGCCCGACGGCCGAGACCGACCATTCGATGCCCTCAGGTTTTTCGGGAACATAGGTCGGCTCACCGCCCATCGTCATGGCAATGCGGTGCTTGGTGAGGCATTTTTCAACAAGTCTGGCGGTTTTATCGAGGGTATGATGTTCGGTTTTCACTGGGTGTGCTCCATGCTGAGTTTGGCTTCCATGCGCGCAGGCACGGCGTGATCGGCATAGTACGAGCCGGAGACCGGCGTGACATCATCGGGGTGTCTGCCGACGGCTGCGGCGATAAAATTGTGATTGCATAGCACACCATTGGTGGGGTCCAGCGCGAGCCAGCCGGCACCGGGCAGATAAGCCTCGGTCCACGCATGTAGCGCACCCTCAGCCCGGCGTTCGTCATGAGCCACATCAAACTCGCAAAGGTATCCGCTCACCAGGCGGGCGGGCACTCCCATGCGACGAAGCAGCGCGGCCATCAACCATGCGGTGTCGCGGCAGGCACCAGAGCGGAGGCGGAGCGTTTCGTCGGGCGTGCGCGCATCACCTTCCTCACGACGTTCATAGCGGATCAGCTCGGAAACCTGAGCATTTAATGCCACGAGAGTATCAATCGTGGGCGCGGGATTTTCGGCGCTGGGAAGATGTAGAAAATCCAAAGGGGCTGTGATTTCAAATTCTCCCGGCTCGAGGTAGGGCAAAAGGAGGCTGTGCCTGTCCGGCGTCAACTCAAAGGGCAGCTGCTGGGCACTGGAGTCGACCAGAAAATGGAACGGATTTTTTTCCTGCACCTTCAATTCCAGATC
>JBGTCP010000407.1:0-2912 GCA_041748815.1 Chthoniobacterales bacterium | reverse complement strand
ATTGCTTTGGCGAACATGGGCGATCCCAATGCGTCGATCCCCACACCACAGCCGATGATTTACCGCCCGCAATTTGGGGCGCATGGACGAGCCGTGCAATCCACCAGCCTCACCTTCGTAAGTCAGGCTGCGCTGGAGGGGGGCCAACTTAGCGAGCTTGGTTTGAAGAAATGGATCAGCGCATGTTGCAACACCCGCAACGTGGCCAAACGCGATATGGTTTGGAACAACACGCTCCCGCACATCAAAGTGGATCCAGAGACTTATCGCGTTGAGGCCGATGGTCGCCACCTTACCTGCGAGCCGATGGCCGTGCTTCCCATGGCTCAGCGCTATTTTCTGTTTTAGTTATGATCGTCGTACAACATGCTGTAGAAAATGCCACCCCAGCTGATTTAAAATCGATCCTGGTGGACAGGCACACTTTGGCTAAACGCCGCTGGCGTGCATCTGCTGAGGACGGGACGGATTTTGGATTCGACCTGGAACATGCGCTCGCAGACGGTGCGCTGGTGCACGTTGCTAATGAAACGGGATATCGCATCGAGCAAAAGCCAGAGTCCGTACTTGAAGTCCATTTGCCTTCTGAACCCGGCGATGCCGCCAGGGTGGGGTGGATGATCGGGAATTTGCATTTTCCGCTGGAAGCCGGGGCGGGTGTGATCCGCGTGGCGGATGACCCTGCATTGGAGCAACTTTTTCAGCGCGAGGGATGGGAGTATCGACGAATGGATGCGGTGTTTCATCCGCTCGCCGCGCATTCGCATCACCATCACGGGCATGACCACTGAGCAAAGCCCGCAGTGGCTCGGGCTTCTTTTGCAGACCAATGACTCGGCATTTCCCATTGGCGGATATGCCCATTCTCTAGGACTTGAGGAGCTGGTGCGGCTTGATGTGGTGAATGATGAAGAATCGTTGCTGGAGCATGTAATTGGGCAGGTAGTACCTTCGCTCAGGCACTTGGAAATTCCGTTTCTATTTGCCGTGCAGGCTGCAGCGTTGGATGTGAACGAAGTGGTTGCGCTGGACTGGCAGGTGGATGCGAGGAAGCTCGCGACCGAATTACGCACCGCATCCATCTCAGCCGGCAAGCGTCGATTAAAAATGGTGCAGCAGTTATTTCCCTCACCGGTGCTCGATGAATTCGCGGAAGCGGTGCAGCGTGGTGAGGCACCCTGCCATCACGTCACGGTCTGTGGATTGGTTTTTGCGCAAGCTCCCGGCGAAGTGGCAGCGATGTCTTACGGCTACCAATCAATCTCAGGCATTTGTTACTCCGCACTCAAGCTCATCCGCATCGGCCAGGATGGAGTGCAGCGTGTTCTGTTGGGCGGGATGAATGCATTGGCGGCGGCGATCCCGGATGCCTTATCGATCCCGCCTGAGCGTGCAGGCTGGTTTGATGCCTTGACCGAGATTGCGTCCATGCGCCATGAATCGGCCTTCGAGCGTTTGTTTATATCATGAAAAAAATTATCCGGATTGGAATTGGCGGGCCGGTTGGCTCAGGGAAAACGATGCTGGTGTTGCGGCTTTGCCAGTGGCTCAGCAAAGAGATCTCGCTAGCGGCGATCACCAACGATATTTACACCCGCGAGGATGCAGAGTTTCTGGTGCGCAATGACGCGTTGCCTGCTGATCGCGTCATCGGTGTGGAAACCGGCGGATGCCCGCACACTGCGATTCGCGATGATACGAGCATGAATCTTGCCGCTGTCGCAGATCTGGAAGCCCGCCATCCGGACCTGGAGCTCATTCTCATTGAGAGTGGCGGCGACAACCTCTCTGCCACATTTTCTCCGGAGCTAGTGGATGCATTTATGTATGTGATCGACGTGGCGGAGGGTGACAAAATTCCGCGTAAGGGCGGACCTGCAATCCGGCACAGCGATTTGCTCGTCATCAATAAAATTACGCTGGCTCCGTATGTCGGCGCGGATCTGGATGTGATGGCGCGTGATTCAAAACTGATGCGCGGTGAGCGTCCGTTTCTGCTGGTCGATCTAAAGTCCGAAGTCGGCAAAGATGCGATTCTCGATTGGCTGCGTCATCAGGTTCTCTTCGTCTGAATGAACGGCCATCTGGAGTTGGTGGTGGCCAGAGGTTCCGATGGCACATCCTATGTGAGGGAGCAATCCTTCCGCGCTCCGATGCATCTGAGCAAGCCGTATTGGGACGGGCAGACATTGATCATCAATGCCATTAACATGACTGCTGGCGTTTTCCCCGAGGACGAAGTGCGATGTCGTGTGGAAGTGGAGTCAGGGGCAAGTGCGGTATTCACAGCACCGAGTGCCACCCGTATTCATCGGTCCATGGGTGGGGTCAGCCGGCTGGACCAAACCGTGCGGGTGCACAATGGCGCATGGCTGGAAGTCTTCCCCGAGATTCTCATTCCGCAGGCTGAATCCCGCTGTGTGGTGCGATCACGAATCGAGGTAGACTCAGGCGGCGGACTGCTGTGGATTGAATCATTGGCTCCCGGTCGTGTGGCATCCTATGAGGCATTTGCGTTTGATTCCTTGGAATGGGAAACCGAATTGCGCGTCGATGGCGAGGTGCAGGTCCGCGAGTTTTTTGTGCTCAGCGGCGAGGGTGCCTCGACCAATGCGTTGCGAAAACTCTATCCGCAAAGTTATTACGCAGGAGTGATTGTGGTGATGGACCACGAAGCGCCGGATTTCCCCAAAAAGGTGATCGCACTGAAGGGAGTGACGGCCGGGGCAAGTCGGCGGGGTCCGCGCACCTTGCTTGTAAAGATCCTGGCACCCGGGAGTGTTGCATTGAGAGCCGCACTCGATGAGCTTCGCTCGCTGGTCTACGCGTCTATTGGCAGGATCCAGCCATCTCTCCGGCGATCATAAATGCATACAATCATCAACTCCTTGGCGATGCAGGCACACAACAAT
>JBGTCP010000406.1:0-4252 GCA_041748815.1 Chthoniobacterales bacterium | reverse complement strand
GCTTTGCAGCCGCAGACGAAGACCAATCCACGGCTCGACGTGCATTTTCTCAGCAATATCAAGGGTGTCGTAGAGCTCTTCGATCTTCTCAATCACGATCACGATCTGCTTGCCGAGTTTGCGACCGCCCAGCGCGTGTGTAATGAACGCCTTATCCTTGCAGCCATTGCAAATAAGAAGGCTTTCGGGATCCGAATGAGCTGCGAGTGCGGCGAGAAGCTCAGGTTTACTCCCGGCTTCGAGGCCGAAGTGGTAAGGTTTGCCCGCGTCGAGGATCTCTTCCACCACCTCACGGAGCTGATTCACCTTCACCGGAAAAACTCCCCGGTAGACATTGCTGTATCCAAATTCTTCTATTGCGGCCTGGAATGCTTTGTTGATCGTCTCGACGCGATGCCGGAGCAGATCCTGGAAACGAATCGCCAGCGGGAAGGCAAGGCCGCGATCCTTGGCCTCTGCCACAATATCCGCAACGTCAATGAATTGACCGTCCTGCTGTGGATGCACCCGCACATCGCCTTTGCTGCTGATCGTAAAATACCCGTCGCCCCAGCGGTCGATGTGGTAGAGAGAAATTGCGTCGTCGAGAGAAAGTGGCTTTGGCATGGCAGGAAAAGAAGGACTATGACATTTATCGCGCCAGTTCCAAGCATTTGTCAGGCGAAGGACAGAGGTTTTTTTTGGAAATACTTTTTTGACCAGGCACGAGACTTTATTTTTCTAAAAAGTTAAAAAAACACTTGCGGAGCTATGGAAATTATGAGATTTCTCAAATCAGGCAAAGATATTGCTTATCGCGGAACTGCGAACCTAACCAACTTAACGTCATGAAAACACACTCATTCCTGCTACTCAGCCTCGCTCTGTGGATCGTAGCACCTGATGCTTCGGCCATTGTAGTCGATGGTAAATTCGATCCGAACGAAGGCTACACAAATGTGCAGAGCCTCTATTACCGCACCGACAGTGGACAGGATCTCGCCACTCCTGGCACGCTCTATTCTCACGTGGACCAGGCAACCGGAGATGTTTATGCAGCATTTGTGGTGCCACTCTCCTTCGTTGACAATACTTACGGAACTAATTCCATCGGATGGGGCAGTAAAAGCCA
Organism: Chthoniobacterales bacterium; assembly: GCA_041748815.1. Classification (GTDB taxonomy): domain Bacteria; phylum Verrucomicrobiota; class Verrucomicrobiia; order Chthoniobacterales; family CAKUMP01; genus JBGTCP01. The sequence goes on along the minus strand of JBGTCP010000406.1, from coordinate 3,141 downwards.
CACATTCGCAGACCTCGTACTCAGCGACTCGGGACGATTTGCCTTCTATGGCGAAGACGGCTCGAAGGTGATGGACTTCTACGTCGATTACATGGCTCAAGTTCGGAATTCCGGCGGTAAGCCCGGCACTTCGTTGACTTCAGACTACGAGTCAGGTGGAATCACAGGTGCCAACGTCAGCAAAGGCAATGACGGCAGCATCATCACCGGGAATGCATCCAACCTTCTGGAATGGGGCACTTCGCTGAGCTACAACTTCAATGAACTCGGTTACAAGTTGAGGCAAAATTCTCCTGCCACTACGGTGCAATACAATCCGGATGGTTCCATTGACTATTCACAAGGCTATGCAGACTCACAGACTCATCCAGGCTGGATCTATGAAATGATTTATGAGGTGAAGATCTCTGGCGCAGCATTTGCGGAAAGCGGATATGGTGGAGTTGCATTCACTGAGATCCACGCATCGCCGAATAAAACCGGTGGCCAATCAATCACGCTCGTTCCAGAACCGTCCACCTACCTCATCGGTGCTGGAATCCTGCTCTTGGTGGGCTTCAAGGAACGCAAGCGCTTCAACTCGCTGCTCAGCTCCAGCAAGGCTTAAGGCTCTTACCAATCACCCCGGTTTTCCGGGAATCGCGGGGGAGAGGAGTGGTAAAATCCACCCTCTCCCCCTCTCTGTTTCAGGAACTCCGGTCGTTGCTAGAACTCGAGGACCTCTGCCACAACTGTGGGGAATCTTTCCAGCACATCTGCCTCATTGGCACCTGTCCAAATCGCAAACTGAAGAGTCTGATGTCCGATGCCGCGTTTGGCATCCAGCGCACTCGCAAGTCTGCCTCGCCAACCGGCGTTAATACTGGATTTCGCAGCACGCGATGCTGGCACGTTTTCACGGAACGTCTGGAACACGTAGACCCATTCGCCGGGAATCTCAAAACGATAGGCAGAAAAGCTCAGTTCCAGAGATTGCACATTGATCCTCACCTGCCCGAGGTCTTTTTCCAGCTGCCAGCCCGCAGCCGGTAAGCAGACATCCGGCCGGTGTAGACGCGAAAGCACTTGCTGATTTCCCACGCCTGCGTCCCACCGCAGATAGGCCACCACCATCGGCTCAGCGGCCCCTGTCCAGCCAGACCACATGCCGCCCTCGTCAAATCCCAGCATCTCGCGGCTGATTTCGGGAATTTCCATCTCCTTGGCCCCGGCATCAGGCTGAGCTGTCCACGGCACTTCTTCGCCAGGCGCATTTGAACGATACCACATCTCAATTCCTGCCACGGCCACCAGCATCACGACCGCCGCCAAGCGGATCGCAATGACAACGAAGTGCTGCACGGGTGAGGCTGAAGTCTGCACCGCCTCCTCCTGAGCATGCAGGGAATCCACAGGCTTCTTTTTCTCAAAGTAAGCCGCAATCGCAGCCACGATTATAAAGCTCACTGCAAAGATGCTCCATCCGGCAGGGTCATGCCAGCGGTCAACAGCTGCCACCCCATCGCGGGCGGCAAACACCGAGAGCGCAAATGTGCGCACCACGTTTAGAGCAAATGCCACACCCAAACCAATGCCCACCAAAGCAAAACGACGCGATCTGCCGAGCGCAAAAAGCTCACCCAAAAATACCGAGGTCATTAAAGTGGCGTTCAACGAACGCACGCCGCTGCACGCCTGATCGATCCCCAGGACACCAGCGCCCACTTCGATCAAATTGCCGCGTTGAATGGCCGGAATACCCGCAATATTCAGTCCCTCCACCGTGAGAATTGCCACTCCCTTCATTAAAGAATCCGTAACCAGCGTCTCAATGGCACTCGGCCACGGGACCGCAAATAGAATCAATCCCACTGGCAAACCAAAGTGCACGGCCCATCGCCAACCACCCAGCGCAGCAGCCGCAGACCAGCCACTCAGCACAAAAAGGCCGCCAAGGACCCAGCCCGCCAGGCGCCAGTCCAGATTCGCTTGCGCAACGAACCACATCGCTAGGAAGATCGGCATTAAGGCAATCGACAGCCAGGCAGCTCCCCGCAACGTCTCCCCGGGTGCGATTCGTTCCTCGCCAGTGGATTTCCGAAAAATCAGGTAAAGCATCAGCAGGGGCACGACCCACCCGAAGGCATATTGCGGATCCGCCGTCCACGAGTATCTCAGAAATGCGACGAGAAGCCCGCCCATCATGCCAGGCAAAAACAACACATGCGCCCAATGAAAACTGCGGCTTTGATCACTTTTCATACAACTTCCACCTTAGGCAGATCCCCTGCCGCCCGCCAAAGAAATTACACTATTGAGCACAAACTCCACACTTTCCATCCGGCACTGCTTTTGCGAGGATCACCTCCCATGAACGTGAAACCCTTCGAGGCTGATCCCTTTTTACGACTCAAAAAGTTTGCACTGTTTGTGTTGGTGCTGATCCTTGCTGCTGCTTTGATCTATGCTGGCTACCGAGGCTATCGCAAATTTGAGCAGGCCCGCATGATCGGTGTCGCAAAAACCGCCATCGAAGAAGACGACCTGCAAGCGGCAGCAATACCCGTCCAGCGCGTCCTGCAACTGAACTCCGTCAATTTGGAAGCCAATCGATTGATGGGCGATATTTCCGAAGCATGGAACTCAAGCAATGCGCTCTTCTGGAGAGCACGCGCCGCCGATATTTCGTCGAATGCCCTCCAAGATCAACTGGCTTTGGCACGCACAGCCTTGCGCCTGGATAGGAATGCTTTCGCCCATGAGGTGCTCAAATCTGTTTCCGAACAGAACCAGAAATCCGAAGCCTACCTCGAACTGGCCGCCGATGCCGCCTTGCACAGCAACAACTTCGTGGCTGCTGCCGACTTGTTTTCAAAGCTCAGTGCGACTAACCCAGCAAACCCCGCCGTGGCGATCGGCCTGGCAACGCTGCTTCTGCACTCCGAGGACCCGGCAGAAAACACACTCGGGCGCGAAGAGTTGCAAGATCTGGCCGGTGATCCTGCATTGGGCGCCAAAGCGCTCCGACTCCTGATCACGGACCGCAACACAACTTTCGCACCAGAAGAACTTGTGCAACTCGCCAACGCATTAAAAGCACACGAGGCCGCAGATTTCACCGACCACCTCATCAGCCTTCAAGTCCTCCAATCCGCCGGTGAC
>JBGTCP010000405.1:0-5171 GCA_041748815.1 Chthoniobacterales bacterium | reverse complement strand
ATCGTCAGCAAACACGTCGGCTACGTGCCCAAAGACCAGCTGGAATTAGAGATCAAGCCCTTACTCTAGACGAGCAAAACCTCTGCCGCGTCTCCCTCCATCCTCATCACCCTGCAAAGCTTTGCAGAGTCGGCCATGGGTTTGCAATCACAATTGAAAAAGAGATGACTTGTGACGTCTTTACAGGAAGACCTAGACCAAAATAAATTTTACATACAGATCTCTGCGACAGGGCTGCGGGCAGCCGCAGTTGAACACGTCGCTCGAAGACCGAATGCTCACTTCGAGTGAAGCACACATCAGGAAGTCCACAGCATATACGGCCCCCGGCACTCATCTACTGCACTTCGCGATCCGGGGCTTCGCGGCCCGTACGCCATTCAATCCCAAGTTGGAAACCGCAACCTGTGGCATAGCGAACAAGACTGATTTCCTTCCCGCTCCATTGCACAAAAAGGATTGTGAGGATGTGCTTCCGGAAGACAAAAGGCCTTCCGTAAGAGACCGCGCAACCGCGCAAACCAACAGGAAATGTGCTTGAAGCTGCGGCAGAATGTGCTTAAATTTTGCACAGCATGCACGCGATGCACGGCATGCACACAGGCTTTCCTTAGGCAACCCGGTTTCCTTAGGAAGGAATGTGCTTGAAGATGAGGCTCATAACCTGAAGGTCCTGGGTTCAAATCCCAGCCCCGCAACCACTTCAACGATGTCCACGGCTCATAATCCCGCGCCTGCGGGATCCTAGGTTCAAAACCCAGCCCCGCAACCACTTCAACAATCTTCGAAGTGTATCGCGCCTACGTCATCGGAAATGCTGCAGGCAAATATTACATCGGCGTCTCCGTCAATTTGATTGTCCCGGAACCTGCCGCTGCCAATTCCACCGTGCAGGCCTACTGTTTATGGATGAGCGAGCCAGGGGCGAGTTCAAGTTCTCCTGCTCTCGCAGCCCTCAGGATCGATATCACGGAAGGACGGACTCACCGAGGCTGCGCGCCGCTCGCTCGCGGCTGGGCGGGGAGCGGCCAAAGGGTTTCTGCGGCCCCAATGAGTGAGCCAAGGAAGGTTGCTAGTGTGTCGGGTTCACTAACTGCTCCAGTAGCAAATTGATCCGCTTGAGCATTGCTTGCGGATCTTCAAAAAGTCCTGCTGAGATCATTGCGTTGTCGTAGATCTGCTCGACAACCTGTTTGGCAAGTTCGGGCTTGTCGGTGCGCAGTTGATCCAATCCCGCCATCATCGCGTGATTCGCGTTGATCTCCAGATGGTGTTTAAAGTTGCCCGCTTCTTCACGGTTGAGGTTTTTTAATACACGGCGCATGCTCGACGTGAGTCCGTCATCCGCCTGCACAACCACTGCCGGACTGTCCACCAGTCGCTTCGAGCTGCGCACCTCATCGACGCGATCGCCCAGGCTTTCTTTAATGAAGTTGCACAGCAAGCGGGATGCGTCCTCGTCCAGTTTAGTCTCGGTCGCATCCAGACTGATCTCCGCCTTTTCCGCAGGCTTGAGTTCTTTGCCATCAAATGAATGCAAGTGCTCCATGACAAATTCGTCCCATGGATCGTAGAGAAATACGGCCTCAAGTCCTTTGGCATTGAGCGCTTCGTAATACGGGCTCGCAAAGCAGGCGTCGCGGTTCGGACCTGAGATGAAGTAAATTTCGTTCTGTCCGTCCTGAAGCCGCGAAACCACATCAGCTAGGCTGCAGGGGGATTCCGATGTCGACGTCTCATAACGCAGCAGTTTCGAAAGCGCATCGCGATGCGTGTAATCACTCACAATGCCTTCCTTCAGAAAATGCCCGAATTCTTTGAAGAAGGTGCGGTATTTTTTCGCATCGGATTTTGCCTGCTCGTCGAGATATTTGATGAAGCGGGAAGTGAGGACCTTGTTAAGTTTTGCCAACAGTGCCGAGTCCTGCATCGTTTCGCGGGAGATATTCAGCGGCAGGTCCTCGCTGTCCACCACACCTTTGAGAAAGCGCATCCATTCCGGGAACAGCCCTTTGGCCTTCGAGGCGATGAGAATCTTCCGGCAGTAAAGATGCACTTCGGATTCCGTCTTTGGCATGCCCAGTTTTTCGAGGCTTTTTTGTGGGACGAAGAGCAGTGCGGCGATGCTCAGCGGCGCGTCAGCTGTGAAGTGCAGCCGGTATTGCGGTGCCTCAATATCGTGCCCGATAAATTTGTAAAACTCCTCGTAATCAGAATCCGTGATGTCGGATTTGCTGCGCGTCCAGATCGCCGAGATCGTATTGACTTTTTCGCCACTCAGCTCGATTGGGAAGCCAACGAAATTCGAGTATTTCCGGATGATCGATTCGACGCGGTATTTGCGCGAATATTCCTCGTCCTCCTCTTTCAGCGCGATGGTGATCGTGGTGCCACGTGGCAAATCCGCTGCTTCCGTAATCTCGTAGCTACTCACGCCATCCGATTTCCAGATCCAGCCCTGAGCCTCCGGATGGTAGGATCGGGTGGAAACGGTCACTTCTTTGGCAACCATAAAGGCCGAGTAAAATCCCACACCGAACTGGCCGATGATATTTGCATTGCCCGCATTTTCCTTGAGTTGCTGGAGAAATGCCTTCGAGCCGGAGTGCGCGATGGTGCCGAGGTTTTCGATAATTTCCTCACGCGTCATTCCAATGCCGGCATCAGTGATTGAGATCGATTTTGCCTCCTCGTCGATGTCCACCTTGATGTTGAGCGCGAGTTCTGGCTGGTGGATGGCTTGACCGGAGGTTTGCAGGAAATTGAGTTTCTCCGTCGCGTCAGCCGCATTCGAGATCAGCTCACGGATAAAAATCTCTTTGTCCGTATACAGCGAGTGAATGACGATGTTGAGAAGCTGTGCAATTTCTGCCTGGAATTCATGTTTTTCGGGTGTGCTCATAGTGGTGTCAAAATTGTTGGGACGGGCAATGTGCCAAAAACTGAAAATTTAGCAACCCCATCTGCGTTTTAACGCCAATGAAAATAAAATATACGGGCTAGCCAGGTTGCTCACATTGGATGTCTTTGAACTTTCGAAAGTCTTTATCGAACGAACTGACCGGAATTCCCAATGCAATGGCTTGCGCGGCGAGATAGGCATCCATAAAATCCACGTTCTTTGATAAAAACCTCTCCAGCGCGTCAGCCAAAATCTCCGATCCCGGGCAGTCAATCCCCCCGTGATATAAAAACGGCCGGAGTGCCCCCACGATCGCTTCACGATCATTCTCGTAGACCGACTGCAGCACAAACACGACTTCTGCCACAACCGCATCAAGAAGCACCAGCCGGACTTCGCCTTCTTCAGCTCTTGTGAACAACGCTTTCGCACGGTCGAAGTGCGTGGGGTGGTCAGCCCGCAGGAAACGGATCAGCACATTGGCATCAAGGATCAGACGTTTCATGCCTTCACGCGGTAGCGCCGGGCCCGCGCTTTGCGGTAAATCGAGCGTTCATGCTCACGTTCCAATGCGGGACGGTCATCAGCTAATGCGCCGGCGGATGCCAGAAGTGAGTCGCCCGCCGCCCGGATTCGAACTTCATCCCCATCGATCTGGTAAATAATCTTCTGGCGGGGTCTCAACCCGAGCGCACGTCGAATCTCGATAGGCACAGTGGTTTGGCCTTTGGAGGTAAGGGTGGATAAAATTTGCATGTAGTTACCTTAAAATGTAAAATGAGAAAAACAAGGAAGTTAATAATTCCTTACTTTTGGATAGTAAGTGCTTCCTCTAACTTGGCGTAATCAAGAAACCAGAATCCATGCCTCCATGGAGCAATGACGAGCCCCTGGCCGGAGGCAAATAGTCTAAGGCCCATGATGGAGGACTCGGGCTGTTCAAGTGCGCGTGATGGGCTGTGACGCGAACTACCCTGGAAAAGTCATTATCAAGTAAGTCGGTTGTTTGTGATGAATCAATGCCCACCGGGACGGCTGGCGCCCCGCCGGCTTCATTGCGAGCTGTCTCGCTGCGGGCTGGGTGGAAAGCCGCCAGCGGTCCCGGTCCAAGCAGCCCATTTGCCCTTCTGCATTGCTTGAATGAAGGTGATTCTTTCCACAGGTTTCCTGGTGGCTGGCAGAATCACCACGGTGTCGCGGGTTAGAAAAGCTGGAGAGTGCTGAGGCTGTGGGTCAAAAGCGCCGACGGGGAGTGGCTCAAACCGGACACATCTGAGATTTGGCTCACCTCAATCGGGCTAGGCCTTGTGCTTCGCCGGAATCAAGGGCAGAGTACTGCTGGTGTGAGTTCCAGCTTAAAACTGCATGGAATATGCGGCTATTTAATAGGGACGGTTTACCACGATGTATCCGTCTCCCTGACGACTGTAATAGTTTTCACCGGACTGGTAATATTGGTTGCCGCCATGAGTGATGCTGCGGTAACCGGAAGGAAGGCGGCGGATCACCTGTGTGTTGCCACGCTGCTGAATCTGGTAGTTGGCTGAGGTAGGCTGATTGCTGGTGCGGAACTGATCGTACTCTGAGTAGTAGCGGCTGGTGCGGGGGGCATCAACGACGACATACCCGTTGGACTCGCGACGGTAATAGGCACCGTCGTGGTAGTAGTAGTCATTGCCGGAAATGACCTCACTGCGGTAGCCGGTTGGCAAAGCGGTGATTTGCTGTCCGGGCTGATAGCTGGTGGTGGTCGTTACGGATCGCTGAGTTCTAGTATTCTGCTGGCGGTCGTAGTCGGAATAATAGCGACTGGTGCGGGGTGCCTCGACGACAACGTATCCGTTGGATTCTGGACGGTAATAGGCGCCGTCATGATAGTAGTATTCATTGCCGGAAATGACCTCGCTGCGATAGCCGCTAGGCAATGAGGAAATTTGGTATCCGGGTTGGTAAGTTGCGGTAGTCACGGACGCCTGACCCTGGGAGGGCGTGGGTGCAACGCAGGAGGAGAGCATGCCGACGGCAAGACCGGATGCGAGTAGAAGGATGATGGATGGTGTTTTCATGATAGGTTGTTTCAAGGTTGATCTTTTTGAGTTGTGAATGGTTAGTTCTCCACGGCATCGACACGTGCTTTGGCTGTTTCTGCTTCTGCTTCTGCCCTGGCCTTGTCGGCCTCCAGTTGGGCGTTCGCAATTTTTCGATCTGCCTCAATGTTGGCTTTTTCGATTTCGGCGTTTTCTTCGGCAAGAATTCTGGCGGACTCAGC
>JBGTCP010000404.1:0-2417 GCA_041748815.1 Chthoniobacterales bacterium | reverse complement strand
GTTTTGAGAGTGACAAATGCCACGACGCCCTGGCCCTTGATTTCATCGGGACGTCCGACCACGGCGGCTTCGGCGACAGACTCGTGGCTTACGAGTGCGCTCTCGATTTCGGAGGTGCCGAGCCGGTGGCCGGCCACGTTGAGGACGTCGTCAATGCGGCCAACGATCCAGAAGTAGCCATCTTTATCACGGCGTGCGCCGTCGCCTGTGGTGTACCATCCTTTGAAATCATTCCAGTAGGTTTTTTTGTATCGCGCCTTATCACCATAAATGGTACGCAGCATAGACGGCCATGGTTTACGGATGACCAGCTTGCCGCCGACATTGGGTGGCACTTCCTCGCCATTATCGTCCACAACTGCGGCATCGATGCCGAAAAATGGCAGCGTTGCAGTGCCGGGCTTGGTGGGTATGGCACCTGGCATCGGCGCAATCATAATGCTGCCCGTCTCGGTCTGCCACCAGGTATCAACAATCGGGCAGCGTCCGCCGCCGATTTTGTGGTGATACCACATCCACGCTTCTGGATTGATCGGCTCGCCGACCGTGCCCAGCAAACGCAGCGAGGAAAGATCGTGTTTGTCCACCCATTCGTCGCCCCATTTGGTAAAGGCGCGAATCGCGGTCGGAGCCGTGTAAAAAACATTCACCCCGTATTCCTCAATGATCTGCCAGAAGCGGTCCGGCTGTGGCCAGTTCGGGGCGCCTTCGTAAATGAGCGTGGTCGCGCCATTGGCAAGAGGTCCATACACGATGTAACTGTGCCCTGTCACCCATCCCACATCTGCTGTGCACCAGTAAATGTCGGTCTCCTTGAGATCAAAAATAATCTTCGTCGTGAGTGCTGCGCCGAGCAGGTAGCCGGCGGTGGTGTGCAAAATTCCCTTCGGCTTGCCCGTAGAGCCGCTTGTATAAAGAATGAAGAGCGGATGCTCGCTATCGAGTGACTCCGGCGGGCAATCGGCATTTACATATTCCATCTCACGATGCCACCAGACATCCCGGCCTTCCTCTATATGGATCTGGTTGTTCGCGCGGCGGAAAACGATGACGCGTTTGATTTGTTGAGTGCCCTTCAGTGCCTCATCCACATTGGCTTTGAGCGGAACAATGGCCCCGCGCCGGTAGCCGCCGTCGGCAGTGATCACGGCAGTGGCTCCGCAATCCTCGATGCGATCACGGATGCTCTCGGCACTGAACCCGCCGAAGACCACAGAATGCACGGCACCGATGCGCGCGCAGGCGAGCATGGCAATCGCAGCCTCCGGGATCATGGGCATGTAAATGATGACGCGGTCGCCTTTTTTGATTTTGTTGCGCTTGAGCACATTGGCGAAGCGGCAGACTTCGCGGTGCAGTTGCTGGTAAGTGATGACGCGCTTTTCGCCGGGCTCGCCTTCCCAGATAATGGCTGCTTTGTTTTTGCGAGGGCTGTCGAGATGCCGGTCAAGACAGTTCTCAGAGACGTTAAGTTTTCCGCCCACAAACCATTCTGCAAAAGGAGCTTTCCAATCGAGGAGCTTGGTCCATTTTTTCTGCCAAACGAGTTGCTCGCTTTGTTTTTTCCAGAATTTCTGCGGTGACTCGATGGACTCTTTGTAGAGTTCTTTGTACTCAGCCAGGCTTTTGACGTGGGCGTCTTTCGAAAAGGTTTTGTGCGGCTTAAACACGCGGCTTTCGTGCAGATGGGACTCGATGTTTTGGGAGGGAGGAGTTTTGGACATAATCAGTGAGAGATGTTGTTTGAATTAGCGGCTTAGCTCAAGCATGCGAAGAATCGGGGCTTCGGCGCGCTTGCGTAATGTCTCGTCGAGCATGATCTGCGGGCTGAGTGTGCGCAATGCGTCAGCCATCTTTTCGAGCGTGTTCTTTTTCATAAACCGGCAATCCATGCAGGCGCATGCCTCGGAAGGGCCGGGAATGAAAATCTTGTCAGGCAATTCACGACGCAGTCGGTGCAGCATGCCGCTCTCGGTGATGATGATGAATGCCTCTGCCTCGCTATCCCGGCAGTAGGTGATCATTTTTTCAGTCGAGCAGACTTCGTCGGCCAGGAGTCGCACGGCATAGGTGCATTCGGGGTGCGCGACAAGCTTCGCTTCGGGATATTCGTCACGGATGCGCCCGATGCTTTTCTGCGTGAACTCGACATGCACATAACAATTACCCCGCCACAGATCCATCTTGCGGCCCGTTTTTTCGATTACCCAGGAACCAAGGTTTTCATCAGGCACAAATAGTATGTTGCGGTCGGCTGGTGCAGCATTGACGATCAGCATGGCATTACCGCTGGTGCAAATCACATCCGAGAGTGCCTTCACGCCCGCGCTGCAATTAATGTAAGCAATGACGTAGTAATTTTTCTCCGCATGTTCATTAAGAAATGCCTCCAGTTTCTCCGGCGGACACGAATCCGA
>JBGTCP010000403.1:0-4171 GCA_041748815.1 Chthoniobacterales bacterium | reverse complement strand
ATCCCTATCACCATGCTTGACGGGAAGCCGGTTGGCAGCCCGGACGCTCAAGTGAAAAAACAGCTTCCAACGGAAGGGTCGTCCGACGAAACTGATGCAGTCTCGACCAAGGCGGAAGGCGGATTGCAGAGCGATGCCGCTGTTCTGGACGAACAGGCCCGCCAAGCTCAACCCTTGCAAGAGGGAGAGAATCTTCTTCCAAAAGCTCCCAACGATTCAGGTCCGACCAAACATTCCCCATGAATCGCCTAAAACATCTCTGCAATAATTTGCGCACGAGCTTTTGGTTTGTGCCGGCGTTGATTGTCGCATTCAGCGCAGTCCTTGCCCTGGGCCTGATCGAGCTGGATTCCTCCGGGAGTCAGGATTGGATGAAAGATTGGCCACGCCTTTTTGGTGCCAGCGCGTCGGGCTCCCGCGAGATGCTGGCCACTGTTGCCGGTGCAATGACGACGGTGGTGGGCGTGACATTTTCGATGACTCTGGTCGCGCTGACGCTGGCATCGAGCCAGTACACGTCACGCATTTTGCGGAATTTCATGAGTGATCGCGTCACACAGGTAGTGCTCGGGATCTTCGCCGGTATTTTTACTTATAGCATCATCGTATTGCGAACGGTCCGTGGAGGCGACGATAGCGGATTTGTTCCGAGCCTGTCGGTGGCTTTCAGCGTCGTGCTATCAATTGCCGGCATTGGAACGCTCATATTTTTCATTCACCACATCGCGTCATCAATCCAGGCCTCAAATATTATTGCCTCGGTGACGAAGGAAGCTCTGCAGGCTCTGGACCGGCTTTTCCCGGAGAAATTGGGCCAAGAGCCAAGGGATGCCGAACCTGACCCATCCTTGCTTCCGTTGCCGACGCGGAGTTGGCAGACCGTCATGGCCAACCAAAATGGCTACCTCCAAAGTGTGGATGACGAGGCGCTGCTGCGCCTGGCGCGAAAGCACAAGACCATTGTGCGGATGGAGCAGAGCATCGGTGGATTTGTGGTCGAGAACACTCCATTAGCTTCGCTCGCCTTGGAGAATCCGCCGGACCAGAAGATGATCAGCGGACTGCGGGCTGCCTACAGCATGGGCCGTTACCGCACGGTGCAACAAGATTGCGCATTCGGCGTCCGCCAACTCGTGGATATGGCATTGCGCGCTCTCTCACCCGGCGTCAACGACACCACGACCGCAGTAATGTGCGTGGATCATCTGACGGTGATTTTGGCGCGACTGGCTTCCCGGGAAATCCCATCATCCCATCGCTATGAAGACGGCGAACTGCGGGTCATTTCCATCGGGCTGACCTTCGACGGTCTGGTCGCCGAATCGTTTGATGAGATCCGCGGCAGCTCCGAGGGCAACGTCGCCATCATGCTGCGGATGCTGGGAGCGCTGCAAACCATTGCCAGTCTGACGGACAGCCCGGATCGGCGGGGGGTGCTCCGGGAACAAATGGAATGGATCGTCGAAGTGGCTGGCCGCACGATTAAGTCGCCGCACGACCGGACCCGTTTTGACAACCGTGTCGCACCGGTGCGCGCAGCGCTTATTGAAACTGCGGACAATAAACGAGGGGGCGTTTGAGCATGGGAAGTAGGGTTACACCCCATGGAAGACACGCATCGCTTGCGGTATTCTACGGAGGCCGTGCCCCGAAAACCACTATGATAAAAGCTGATTCCCCACGGGAATGCCTGGACCTCGTGGCAGTCGAATTTAAACGGACCAATCCGGGAGAAGCTTGGGGGTCACTCATGCTTTCTTGCAATCCATTTTAATAATCGTAAAAAGCATGACTGATCCCTAGACCCCTGACCCCTAGACCCCACACTACATGGTTTTCATAATACCAACTACGGATCGGGGAGGAAAGCGTCAACCGCTGCCAGGCAGCAGGGCATCTCACGCTTCCCTACTTGTCATCGGCTGCCCGTTGTGCAATCTTTTTCCATGAAATCATCCGTTGTTTCCATCGATCCGGAAATCATGAGCGGAACTCCCTGCTTTTCCGGCACCCGGGTGCCGATCAGGACGCTCCTGGATTATGTGGAGGCGGGGGATTCGATTGATGAGTTCCTTGATGGGTTTCCAACAGTCTCCAAGGAGCAGGTTCTGACCTACCTCGAAGAATCAAACCGGCTGATTCTGGAACATGCCGCACATGCGTGTGTTGCTTGACGAGTGTGTTGACCGGCGGCTCGCCCGCTATCTTGAGGGGCATTCCGTCACCACGGTGCCAAAAATGGGCTGGGCGGGAGTTAAGAACGGAAAGCTGCTCGCACTGGCGCAGGAGGAATTGGCCGCGCTGGTCACTATGGACAAAAACCTTTCTTACCAGCAACCTCTTCTGGAGTTTAAAATTGCGGTAGTTGTCGTTAAGGCCCCCTCGAATCGACTGGCCGATCTACTGCCCCTCGTGCCGGACATCCTCGCCGCCCTGGCTTCGGCCAAGCCGGGCCAGGCGATGTTGGTGCCCAATGAGTGAGCTGTTTGAGTTCCGAAATGCTGCGATGCGAGGACCGACCCCTGCGGAGCTTTTTGAGTGAGCTGTTTGAGTTCCGAAATGCTGCGATGCGAGGACCGACCCCTGCGGAGCTTTTTATGAAGACAAGGTGGAAATTTTGTGAAATATGTTCGCCCAACTTCGATAGGTGATCTTGCCACCCCTACGGGCGGGGCAAATTTGGAGGGCGCTATTTTGGGCTGCATCCAATGCCAGTCACGACCGCTTATCGAGGAGCAATGTCAGAAACAAATGACCCAAGAACCCCCTAAGGCGCTTTCGCGAGCCCACTGAAATCCTTGAAGTTTAAATTGAACCAGTTAAGGTTATCAGATGCCTTTCACCGTTGACGAAATTACCACCGAGGCAATGCAGCTCTCAGTCTCCTCACGAGCGGAACTCGCCGAGAAGCTCGTCACGAGTTTAGACTTTCCCGAGGATGACGACGCCCAGCGGGCTTGGGCTACAGAGGCGATTCGGCGGCTCGACGATGTCCGTTCCGGTAAAGTTCAGACGATACCAGGCGAGCAAGTGCTGGCCGAGGTTCGCCGGATTCTCGGTCGATGAGATATTGAGTTATGGTAAGCTGTGAATCGTTGATATCATCGGAAAATCTCAACCACAATGGCCCATGCCGATGCCAGTCAAGACCGCTTGTCGAGCACCAATGTCAGAAATAAATGACTGACCCCGAGACCTCCCCCCCCTCTTCGGCTACAAAGCGGATTTCCACCAATCAGCGAGATGACCTTCGTCAACACAGTTTTCGTAAACCCTATAACCCCTAAAATGAAAAAGATCATCACAATAGTATCAGCATGCTGGTTGGCAATTTGCTCATCGCTCACTGCTCAGTCCGACTTTACTTCAGACGAATTGATTCAGTCAATATCGTCCAGTGACTCGTATGCTATTCCTGGATTTAATTCTAAATATTTTAACTCCGAAAATTTAGAGAAAAGCACTTCAATAATTGTGCAGTTCTTGCGAGAGCACTCAAGTGAGAAGATTCTTGAGAGAATGCTGAAGGAGGATGTAGATTCGCAAATCGTACATCAGGCTAGCAACGCATTGGTGGCCATAGCTTGCCTTCGTCCAACGATGGTGGCTGAATTAGCGCAACTTTACACAACGCATGATAATTTTTACATTCAAACAGCAAGCTTGAAGGCCTTATCTGTTTCAGGTACGGATGAATCAGCAGAAATTATATTTGCTTTTATTCAGGAAAAGTTAAGCGAGCTTCCAAATGAAGGACTCGATGAAACATTGCCAAAACAGATTCAGGATAGTTATATAAAAATAGCTCAGGCATATGAGGCGGCTTATGTTAATTTTCTTTCATCAGAGTCGCAATTCACTTCGGAAAACAGTAAAAAATTGAAAGATTTAATATATTTCAAATTCGCCAAAGCTCCCAACGCACAAAAAGAAATAGACGAATTTATTGCACACCAAGCTGGAATAATTGCCACGAGAAAAGAGATGCATAAGCAATTAAAATCTGGCCTTGAAGTAGCTGTTCGCAATGATCAATGATAATTAAGGAAAATATAGCAGATTTCCGCGAATAACCGGGAGTTTTTCGAAGGCACGGGCCGGAGATTTTCTCCCGGCATGCTCTTTGAGAATTTCAGGACGACAGCGGAAACCGGAAGCCATTGGGGTTTCA
>JBGTCP010000402.1:0-6048 GCA_041748815.1 Chthoniobacterales bacterium | reverse complement strand
TTTTTCAGCGCGCGTGAAACTGTGCTCGAACTGACGCCGACCGCGCGGGCAATGCCCCGGATGGTGAGGCGAATAGGGTCGGGTGGGGGTAGATCAGCGGGCATAGGTGATCGGCTACTTCACCGGCTCAAGCCGGTAGCTGTAGGTACGGCTTTCAGGCAGGGCGGCTAGTTCCTTGCGGATCTCGGCGGGGCGGGCCTTCATTTTGGGCAACTTGGCGATGAACTTCCTTCCCTGGTTCGTGATGAAGCCGAAGTAGCTGCCGGTGCCCTTGCCGGCGGCTTTCATGTCGGGGCAAATTGTTGATAGGGGATGGCAATGACAGCGTCCGCATTTGGATTCCTCCAAGTCTCGCTGCACTTTTCGGAGTCTCCGGCAATTGCGGACTGATCGGAGATGGAAAATCATAATCCAATGCCATCTTTGCAGAATCGCAGAAAATACTCCGGCTGTCACTTGTAAGTTTCTATTCATGAATATACTCAGACCTCCTGAAGTGGCAGGAAAGATGGTGAGACTTTTTTTGGTTAGGGATGACGCTCCCTTTGAGCTCCTCATGCAAAAACATGGAGGGAAATGCTCCGTCATTTCCCAATTCTTTAGTTAGAGTCGGCAACGACGGAGCGTTGCCCTCCACAGGCTCGGCGTTGGCCACACGGACTTCATGCTGGCTGTCTGGTATCGGCGGCGAGTCGCGATTCGACCTCGCTCCGATCCGCGCAGCCCAGCAGCGCCCCGCTGCGATCGAACGGGATGACAAATAGCTAATATTCGCCGGTGCGGGGACGCTGCGGGCGGCGGTTTACCGGGGTGCGCGCTTCTACTTCCTCGCGAAACCAAGCGAGTGTTTCAGCCTCGGTGGGATCGGTGGCGAAGTTCACGAACTCGTGCGGGTCACGTTCCCGATTCCAAAGGATTTCCTCTCCGGCGTTGTTGACTGCATAGGTGTGCGTTTTGGTGCGGACTGTCCGCCAGCCGCTTTTGCCGAGGGCGAACTCCTGGTACCCCGAACGCCGTGGCCAGGTCTCTCCGCCGTCGAGCAACGGTTTCAGCGAGAGTCCTGAGAGCCGGGTGGAAATCGGGACTCCGGCAAGGTCGAGAAGGGTGGGTACGAGATCAACCAGTTCCACGAGGGCGTCGCTTCGGATTCCGGCTTGGAAACCCGCAGGCCATCGCATCGCGAGCGGCACCCGCATGATGCAGTCGTTGCCGGGCGGGCCCTTTTGGATCCGTCCGTTGTCGCCGAGGAACTCGCCGTGGTCGGACGTGAAAACAACGATCGTATTCTCGGCGAGACCCTGGGCATCGAGGAAATCGAGAAGCTTTCCGACCTGATCATCGACATGCGTGGTGAGCGCGAGATAGGCCGCCACGATGTCCCGCCACTGCTCGACGGTATGGCCGCGAGGTCCGGGTCCGCCGGGTGCGGAGGGTTGCATGGACTCGGGCCATGCTGGAAGGGGGAGGTCTTCCATGGCGCGGTATTCGTCCCACAGCCGCTGGGGCGGGTTGAGCGGGCAATGGGGCGCGTAGAATCCGGCGACCACGAACCATGGCCGATCCTCTGGACAATCCCGGATCGCCTGGATGGTCCGGTCGGCGACGAAGGCGGAATGGGTCAGGTCCTCGGGACCGCGGAATGCATACGGCTCGTCCACTTCGCGTCCCTCCAACTCCAGTCGGGGACCCACGCAGACGGGCGGCGACGAGCAGCGGCAGGCATCGAGGTGTTCGGGTGCACGGGTCCGTACCCACTCGATGTAGGCATCGTCGTAGCAGCCCGGTTCGTCGGAGATCTCGACGCGGTCGAAGCCGTAGTCGGGGTGAGGGAGCGTGTGGTCCCTGTTCGAATGATTGAGGAAATGCAGCTTCCCGATATTGGCCGTCCAGTATCCGGCGGCACCGAGGTCGTGGTGGAAGAGCGGGACGTCGGTCGGCATCTCGATTCCGTTGCAGGTATTGCCTAGCACGGATGGGTAGAGACCGGACAGAAGGCTGTGCCGGGACGGCATGCAAACCGGAGCGTTGGCGCAGGCCTCGGGAAAGTATGCGCCTTCGTTCGCGATGCGGTCCATGGCCGGGGTGCGGATGCATGGATGCCCCGAAACTCCGATGGCATCGGGACGTTGCTGGTCGGTGAGGACGAAGAGGATGTTGGGTCGGGCTGGATTGGACATGGAACTTGGCTGGTGCGTCTAGGGACTTTCGATTTTCCGGATCGTCCGGCCTTCGCGCCAATGGCCGGCGAGAAGCGTGAGCTGACGGCTGCGTGGAAGTCCGAATTCATTGGCTAGCAGACTTCGGTGGATGCATTCCACCGCGAGCGCGCCGACTTCCGGCATGTCCTGCACAATCCCGGAAATCTCCTTTTCGTGGGAGTCGAGGTGGACGAAGCCTATATCGTCGGGGATTCTAAGGCCTGCCGATTGGATCAGTTCCGGCGTTCCGCCCCCGATGCTGAGCACCACGTCGGGTCGGTGCTTCTTGAGCCAGCGATGGATGGATGCCGGCGGACTTATTTCATCAATGAATGGAGGGATCCGGTCTTCCGGGGCGATTCGGGTCTGTTGCTCTACCAGATAGCCCGCCAGCCAGCGTTGGGAGACGCGTGCATTCATCGTGGGCTCGAGGGCGAGCCCCGGTCGACGGTAGCCGTGTTCGAGAAGCTCTCGGATCGCCAGGCCGACTGCATCGGAGTGGTCGTGCGAGACGGCATGGAGGAGTGGTCGCCCCATGCTGCGTCCGAGAGAGACGGCACAGAAATGCTGCCAATCGAGATTGAGTTCTCCCCAAGCGGACTGGAACGGAGCGATCATCACGCCCCGGATGCCGCGGGCACGCAGGATCCGGCTCGCTTTCATTCCATCGCCCGCCGCCTCCCGTTGCATCCAAAAAACGTCGATCTTGTATCCCAGCTCCGCACCTCGACGCCGGGCACCGGAAAGGTATTCGCTACGGTGCAGGATGTTCGGCGGTAGTCCGGCGGGATCGCGGGTGTCGAGGTAGGCCAGCGTTGTCTCCACGCGGTCGCGCTTCATGGCATTGCGGTGGGCTCCGAGGGCGGCCAGAGCCGGGTCTGGTGTGTAGCCCAACGTTTTCGCCGCGTCCTGGATGCGCAGGCGCGTCGCCTCCGGGATGGCGGGATTGTTTCGCAGCGCGAGCGAGACGGCGGAAACACTGACGCCGGCTTCGCGCGCGATGTCCTTGAGGGTGATTCGTTTCTCGGGCATGGGTGTCAGCGGAGTCTTTCCCGGATCGGTGGCGAAGGGCAAGCCCGCCTTTTCAATCGACGGATGGAATGATAATTCTCAACCGAAGGAAGAGACGATCAGCCACGTCGCCGGGTGGGCGTAGGCGGACGGATACTGTCTCGGTTCCGTCTCCGTTGTCCAAAGTCGTTTCGGGCCAGGTCCAGAGATCTCCCGAGTGCCATTCGTCGAGTTCGGACGATACTTCGACGGAATAGCGCACGGCCAGGGGCGAGGGTAGCGGGCGGATGAAGGAGAGAGCGGTGGCAGTGCCGGGGTCGGTGGCGAAAGGTAGGCGCGACCGGTCGGGGGCGCCGGGCTCGAGTCCGAGCGCATACTGCACGCCGAGTGGCACTCCGATGTGCAATGGATCGTCGGTTGCGGTGTAGGGGAGGAGGGCATGGTTCGCCAGCCATGTTTGGAAAGCGTCGGCTCCCTGCTTCGTCCGGTACCCGGCGAGTCCGGCGACGGCGATGGTGAGGTCGGCGCTGCATCCAATTTTCCTTTTCGCACAAACGTCGATGGGAGGGATGTAAATTACATTCACCATAAAACTACCCGCCTACGCGTTCTGCGAAGCTTCGTTAGTGCGCGTCGCCAGGAGCCGATTGCACGATGAGCGTGATCGCTCGGATCGGGCTGGGCATAAAACCGATGCGGGCGGAACGGGCTCGCAGCAGGTGGGTTCCGGGGGGGAGGTGGAAAGGCCCCTGATACAGCTGCCATTGATCGCCATCCGTCTCCAGAGAGTAGCCGAGAGACGCGCCCTGGGTGGGATTGAAGAGTTGAAGGAGGCACGGCGACGAGAGTGTGGCCGTGTCGCCCGTGAGCGGCTCGATGCCGGGGTTTTCCTCCGTCAAAGCGATCACGAATGGTTCGGTCGTTTCAGGCTGAACGCCGCGTGGCCAGAAACGCTCGATCATCTGGGATTCTGGCTCGCGATATAGATCGCCGATGTCGCGCTGCCAATCCTCCAGCGTCCCCCGGAGCGACTCAAGTTTGCCCGCGAATCCAGGCTCGGCGGCAAGATTTACGCACTCCCACGGGTCGTTTTTGAGATCATATAATTCTTCCGGTGGACGCGATGGCGCAAAAAAGAAAAACTCCTGCTCGGGGGTAAGTCGGTTCTCGCGTTTTAAGCGAAAGAGCTCCTGCTGGATGGGGTGCTGGTGCAGATAATCGTTCCAGAGAGCACGCGGCTGCTCGGGCAAGACGTTGCGGATGTATTTGAAATCCTGGTCGCGCACCGCCCGGAGGCAGTCGTGGAATTCATCGTAGCGGTCGCGGGTGGCGAAGATGTGCTCCCGCTCCACCGCCTCTGAACCGAGAAACGGCTCACCCTGAAAATGGCGGGGCAACGAGATTCCCGCGAGGGATAGGATAGTAGGCCCAAGGTCGATCATGGATACCAACTGATCCGTCGTTTCCCCTGGGGTAATGTGATCCGGCCAGCGGACGATGAGGGGCACCCGCAGCCCTGTATCGTAGAGCCAGCGCTTTGAGCGGGGGAGTCCCTCGCCGTGATCGCTCCAGCACATGACGATGGTATTTTCCGCGAGGCCATCCTCTTCGAGCTGCCGCAGGATGTCTCCCGCGATCCGGTCGTTGTCTGCGAGGTGGTCGTATTGGCGGGCCAGGGCTTGGCGGCACTCAAGGGTGTCGGGCAGATAAGGCGGTAGGGTTACCTCTGCGGGGTCGGTTCGCGGCGGCCCGCCTTTTTCCGGCCACTGCTGGCTTTCGTGGGTTCCCATTAGATTGAAGACGGCGAAAAAAGGTTGCCCCGGCGAGCGGTTCCTCCAATGTGCCTGGCGTCCGCATTGATCCCAGGCCGTAAAAGGCGGGGTAAACTGGTAGTCTGTCTTTTCGTTATTGGTGCAAAAATACCCGGCGGCGCGGAGATACTCCGGAATAAGCCGGACAAAGGGTGGGGGCACGCATTCGTAAGGCGGGGTGGATAAAAATTCCGCCTGGGTCGTGCGCATATGCTGAGCGCCGATGGACGCGGCATACATGCCCGTGATGATTGAGCAGCGGCTCGGCGCGCAGACCGGCGCGGTGCAGAAAGCTTTGTGATAAAGCCGTCCGTCGCGAGCCAGGGCATCGATTTCCGGAGTCCGCGCGACAGAATCGCCGTAGCAGCCAAATCGAGGCGATGTATCCTCAAAAGAAATCCAGAGAATATTCGGGCGCACGCTTATTTCCATGACTGGATCGTAACGATCTTCCACTCGTGTGGGCAACCACCTTTGGAGTCTATCCGGCCGTTTTCCGTGTAATTTCGTTTAAAGTTCGCTTTGGCTTGTCTGCCTTCTTAAGAGGAATAAACTCGCGCCCCATGATCGACCTTCGCCCATTTATCGCCTCCGTTAGCGACATCGTCGCCTCCCATGCACTGGAACGGCCCGGCGCGTATCGCCGCTGGCTATGGCAAAACGCTTCCGCCAACCGGGATCTGGGCCTCAACCCCTACGGCTGCGCCGACGCCGCGAACATTCTCTATACCATCGGCGACTTTCCCCGCGATTCCGACGAGCGGGCAAGCTGGGTCGCGACGCTGCGGGGATTGCAGGCGCCGGAGAGCGGACTCTTCCACGAGGAAACTCATCACGATATCCACTGCACCGCGCACTGCATCGCTGCTTTGGAACTTTTCGATGCTGCTCCCTCACATCCACTCAAAGCGCTTCATCCGTTGCTCTTACCGGGCGCTTTGGAGGAATTTCTAAACGCACTCGATTGGGTGTCTCAACCTTGGGGGGCATCGCATCAAGGTGCCGGTCTCTATGCCGCCCTCACCATC
>JBGTCP010000401.1:0-14447 GCA_041748815.1 Chthoniobacterales bacterium | reverse complement strand
GCCCACGGAAGTGGATAGCACGGAACCGCGCTGGTTTTTTCCCTCCGACCTTCCACCGGGCGGGACGCCGGTCACGGATGGCAATGGGGTCGCATTTATCACCGGAAATCCGGGTCAGGAAGAGCGCGAACTCATCGTGCTCGATGCCGCAGGCGGTGAACTGCGGTGGAAATATCCTGTCAGCCTGGATGCGGCATCGGAGGTGTTGCTCGGAGCCGGGCGAATCTGGATTGCTGATCATGGTCTGGTAGCCTTTGCATGGAGCGACGGGGCGGAAATTTGGCGGCGAACGAACCCGGCGGCGGCTTCCCCACCTGCACTTCGCGACGGGCGATTGGCGGTCCTTGCGGAGGGAAACCTATTCTTGCTCGATGCGGAGACCGGAAGTGAATTGTGGCGCACGGAAGTGCCGGACTTGGGGGCTAAAAGCACTCTGGCTCCCTTGTTCACCGGGGAACCGAACACGCTCATTGCAGCCGGTGCTGAAGCATTGGTGGCGGTCTCAGAAATCGATGGAACGCGCCTCTGGCATCGGCCGCTCGCTCTCTCCGAGCACGCGCGCCTGATTCTGTCGGGCACCGACGATTTGCTGGTTTGGATTCCCGGCCAAGAGGTGCAGCGCATTCGTTTATCCGATGGTGAGTTGGGAGAATCTCTCGGCGAGACAAGCGTGGTTCCCCTGGCCGACCGGGACGCCATCTATTTTATGGGCGGTCGCGGATTTCAGCGCCAAGCGCTGGCAGGAGGCCAAAGAACCGGATGGCTGCGGTGGGAAGAGGATGTCTGGGGCGAACAAACCCGAGCCGCTGTTGCAGACGGAAGCGCGGTTTACTTTATCACCAACCGCGGTCTGCTCAGCGCCGAGCAAAGGAGTCAGCGATGAAATATATCAGGCGATTTGTGGCAGGCCTCGCCGATGGCGAGCGTGACCCTGCGGTTCTGGGCGGCAAAGGCGCAGCGCTTGCCGTCATGAGCCAAGAGGGGATTCCTGTTCCGCCCGGATTCACCATCGTCGTGGCGTGCTGCCGCATTTTTCTCGAGACCGGCCAATGGCCGGAAGGCTTGGACGAAGAGTTGGATCAGGCCATGCAGTGGCTTGAGGAAAGCACAGGATGCGAATTCGGCGACACTAAAAAACCACTACTGGTTTCCGTGCGATCGGGTGCTCCCATCTCGATGCCCGGAATGATGGATACCCTGCTCAACTTGGGTGTGGATCCCTCGTTAGCTCCCGGAGACGCACGCAGCGCTGCGGTTTATGAAAACTTCGCCGGGCGTTTCGCGACCGTGACGGGTTCGCGCCCGCCCGCAGAGCCACGCGCGGCGCTCCGCGCTGGAATTGAAGCGGTATGGAACTCGTGGCGTTCTCCCCGCGCCGGAGCCTACCGCCAACGCCACGGCATCTCCGCTACGATGGGCACGGCGGTGAATGTCCAGAGCATGTTCCCCTCCGCGATTTCGGGCGTGGTATTCACCGTCGATCCGAATCATCCAGAATCCGGCGAATTGGTCATTGAGGCTGCGTTCGGCCTCGGTGAATCGGTGGTCTCCGGGGAAGTGACCCCCGATTCCTACCGTGTCGCCCGCGAAGATTTGCGCGTGTCGCATGTGGTGATCGGACGCAAAGGCTCGACGCTGCGCGCCCTGGGCGACGAATCGCGCCACGAGCCCGATGCGCGCTGTCTTGACGATGCTGCGCTGCGCGAACTTTCCGAGCTGTGTCTTGGCATCGAAAAGCTGCAAGGCGACGCGGTGGATGTGGAGTTCGGCTGGGCAAATGGCAGCTTCGCCATCCTGCAATCACGCCGGATTCGCGGGCTCGATGTGGCGCGTGCTGTGGAACCTGAGCGCGAGGCGATGATCGCCCGCCTTGAAGGCCAAGCCGACGGGAAACAGCGGGTCTGGGTGCGGCACAATCTGGATGAAACGCTTTCCCATCCCACCACCTTGACATGGGATGTCATGAGCGGATTCATGGGCGGGCGTGGCGGGTTTGGCCGTTTGTATCACGATCTTGGCTATCGATCCGGCGCTGCCTTTTCCTCACGCGGTTTCCTGGAGCTCATCGGCGGCCGGGTTTTTGCGGATCCAGAACGAGCAGCCACTTTGTTCTGGGACGGGATGCCTTTGACCTATGACCCGCAGGCGGTCCTGGCCGATCCCCGCGTGATTGAGCGACCGCCCACGGTTTTTGTTCCCGAGGCGGCGGATCCGGCGTTCCTTTGCCGATTGCCCGCCAACGTGATGTCCATGGTGCGGGTTGCCCGCCGGACGGGACGGCTTCGCAATGGGGCTTTAGCGCGTTTTGTTAACGAAATACTGCCTCCGTATGAGGAGTTTATTGCTACCGAAAACGCACGTGACCTCAGAGCACTCGACGACGCGGCGATGCTGCAGATTCTGGAGGAACGGCGGCGGCGGGTGATGGATGAGTTCGGCGGCGAATCGCTCAAACCCGGCTTCTTCGGAGGCGTCGCCCACAGCCTTCTATTGCGCGATCTGAGGCAGATATTCGGAGAGGACAAAGGGCGGGAATTGTCGCTGCGCCTGATCATGGGCTTGGAAGGCGACATCACTTTTGAACAAAATCTCCTGCTGCACGAAATCGCAAACGGGCGGGCGGATCGTCAGGAGTTTCTGGATCGGTTTGGTCATCGTGCGGTCCACGAAATGGAACTCTCAACCCCCCGTTGGCGGGAGGATGCGGAGGGCATGGACCTGCTCATCTCCCGGATGGTGAACGCTCCGAGTCCGAAGACCATCCACGAGAAAAACCGGGAACGACGTCTCGAAACCGAAGCAGACCTGCCGCGAATGCTGCGCGAGGCCGGCGCATCCACGCTGCGGGAAAGCGTTGAAGAAAAAATGCGACTCTCGCAAGACCTCCTGCCGTGGCGTGAAAATGGAAAATACCATTTGATGAGGGGCTATGCGCTGATCCGGGATGCCGCACTGACACTGGGCGAACGATGGGATCTGGGGGAGGACGTGTTCCATTTAAAATGGTCCGAGTTGGCTGAGTTCCCGAAGCAATCGACCGAATTGCGCGAGACCATAGCGCGTCGCAAGCTCCGCCGCGAGGCGTGGAAACGCCTGGACATGCCCATGGTGATCGATTCCAGCAACATGCGTGACCTCGGTCTGCCGCGGCAGATCGAAGGCGGCACCGAGTGGGTGGCCGAACCGATTTCCGCCGGTGTGGTGGAGGGCACCGCCCAAGTGATCTTCGATCCTTCCGGCAACATCGAAGTTCATGACGACCTCATTCTGGTTT
The DNA here is from genome assembly GCA_041748815.1 of Chthoniobacterales bacterium. GTDB lineage: Bacteria > Verrucomicrobiota > Verrucomicrobiia > Chthoniobacterales > CAKUMP01 > JBGTCP01. The sequence goes on along the minus strand of JBGTCP010000401.1, from coordinate 11,173 downwards.
GCCCCTCCACTGACCCGGCCTGGACCTCCCTCTTTGCAATGGCCAAAGGTCTTGTGATGGAACGCGGTGGAGCACTCTCTCACGGAGCCATCGTCGCCAGGGATTTCGGACTTCCCGCCGTGGTCTGCCCGGATGCCACCCGCTTGATCAAAAACGGCGACCGACTTCGCCTGGATGGAAACAGCGGTCGCATAGCCATTCTGCCGCCCCAAAGCGCCTCAACCACCCCGCCCCAATGAACGACCCGGTTTCTCTGTTTATTCTCCGGTCTGGAGATTTGCTTTTCGGCTGGATGCTCCGGCTTCCGGGCGATCTTCCGTTGCTGGTGCTGGCGGTGCTCACTGCGCTGATTTTGGTCGTGATCCGCCGTTGGACGACGAATCAGGATCGGCTCGGCCGCATCAGCGACGATCTGGCCCGACTGAAGCAAGCGACATCCAGGGCAAAGGCGGACGGGGATCGGGCGGAGTGCCAGCGTTTGGTGGGGCTCAAGGCGCGCATTGGTTTGATGCGCTTGCGCGATGAGGGAAAAACCCTGCTTTGGGCACTGATTCCCATCGCACTTCTCGCCGCCTGGGCCTACGAGCGCATGCCCTATCACGCGCCACGCACCGATGAGACCGTGGCGTTGAGACTGGTGATGCCTGTTTCATCCGTCGGCCGGCTTGCTCACGCGGTCGCTGATGAAGGACTCACCCTTCAGCGCGCCGTGGCCGTTTTCGAGCCCGATTCGATCAACCCGCGCGAGTCCATCGCGACCTGGGTGGTTCAGATGAACAGTGAGGCTTCGCAGTCGGTCACCGTCGTCTCCCCGGCAGGCCGGTTCTCGCATCCGATCGTTGCCGGAAGCGGTCCCCCACCAAGTGTGATCGCGCACGACACCCCCTCGGCGGCACGCACCGAACTGGTCCTGCGCGAGCGCCGCCTCTTTGGCCTGCTCCCGGGAGTGCCCTCCATTGCGCTGCCTGCGTGGCTCGTCGGCTACCTCATCATTGTCATCGCCCTCATTCCAATCACCAAACGCATCGTCCGTCTGCGCTGAACCAAACCTCGCTCATTATGAAAAATAAAAACCAATCATCAAAAACTCCACGCCCGCTGACTCAGAGCGAAAAATGGGTGAACCGCATGGCCTGGCTGGATGGCTGCGATGTGCTCACCGAGCTTTATCAGGCCGAGGAAGAGGGGCGGGAACTGGGGAGCTTGCGCAAAGAAATCGAGGCGCTCAAGGCAGTCCCTTCACTCAGCCCGGCATGGGAAATTCACCTTGGAGGCGAGCGGGATGAAAAATGGCTGGCCCGCTGTGGTGACGCCATCGACCGTGTGCAGACGCTTCCAATCAAAAAGGATTTTGCATTCAACGAGCCCAGCGACCTGGCTGGCATTTTCAAATCGCGCCCCAAACGCAACCGGGTCGATGTGCCAGCCTTCCGTCGAGGGGCGAAGGCGTTTGAAAAGCAAATCCATGGCGGAGTGCTGGGCCGTTTCTGCGGATGTTTGTTGGGCAAACCCGTGGAATGTTTCGACCGTGCGAGCATCCGACTTTGGGCTGAGTCCACCGGAAACTGGCCGATTGAAAATTATCTCACGCGTCCAAACTCACGACAGCTCGCCCGCATCAAGAAAGCCAGCCCCCGCCACCTCCCGAAGCTCCAACTCAAAGGCCAGTATCTCGGCGAGATCGATGGGATGGTGGGTGACGATGATGTCAATTACACCCTGATTGGATTTCATGTGGTTCGTCAGTTCGGTGCCGACTTCGAACCCCAGGATGTTGCATTCTCGTGGTTGACCCAACTCCCCTTGACTCACACCTGCACGGCGGAACGGGTGGCTTACCGCAATTTCCTCGCCGGAGTTCTCCCTCCCAAATCGGCCACGCATCGAAATCCCTATCGCGAATGGATCGGGGCACAAATCCGCGCCGATTACTTCGGTTACGCCAACCCGGGCAACCCTCAGTGCGCTGCCGAATGGGCGTGGCGTGACTCTTCAATCAGTCATGTGCGCAACGGCATTTACGGCGAAATGTGGGTCGCCGCCATGCTCGCCGCTGCCTTTGTGCTGCGCGACTGGCCATCGGTGATCCGCGCCGGGCTCGACCAGATTCCATCCCAATGTCGGCTGCGGCGTGACGTGGAAACGCTGCTTGAGATGCATCGCCAGGGAGCCCCATGGGAGGAAGCCACCGAGGCCATTCACCGACAGTGGGACGAGTTGCTCAATCATTTCTGGTGCCACACCAACTCCAACGCCATGGTCGTTGCGATGGCGCTGCTCTGGGGTGAGGATGACTACGAAAAAATCATCACCCGCTCAGTCATGGCCGGGTTCGACACCGACTGCAACGCCGCAACTTGCGGGAGTCTCTGGGGAGTTATGCATGGTGCCGATGCCATCCCCTCCAAATGGTCCGAACCGCTCAACGATACCGGCGTCTCCTCACTCCCCGGCAGGCAGCGTTACAACATCAGCGAACTGGCCAAAGAAATGACACAGACCGCAGTGAAGAACGGAGCCCGGGTAACCCTTTAAGTGTCTCCCTGTCTAAAGAACGGGCAATTCAAAGCTGTCATCGGTATCGGCGATCCATGTGGCCAATCTCGCGTGGAGTTCTTTCCGGCGGTGATGGAACAAAGAATTATGGGCCAGGTTGACCAACTCATACGGGTCTTCATTGAGATTGAACATCAGCCACGGTTGCCCTTCGAGACACACATACTTCCATCCGTCCCGGGTCACGAGCCCCCGCCAGGGCCGGTCGATGCCGTGGCCTTGTCTAGTCGGCACCACTAATTGTATAAAGGCGGAGTCGGGTTCGGCCGGCGGGGTGACACCCTTGAGACGGTATCCGGAATAATCGGTGCCTGCCATCCAATCCGGGGGATCAATCCCGCAAAGGCCCAGAGATGTGGGGCCGATATCGACATGATTCACTGGGAGATTTGCCCGTCCACCTTTCCGGTTGTAAGGGGAACCTCCGCTGATGATGAAGGGAACCCGAATGGACTCTTCCATGGGACTGGTTTTACGAAACTGTCCGTGCGAGCCGAGCATATCCCCGTGATCACTGAACAAGAGAATATGCGTATCCTCTTCGATACCGAGAGTTTCCAGAACCTTAAGTATGCGTCCCACATTCCAATCCAGATTTTTCACCATGGCGTAATAGCCGGACAACTCCCGCCGGGCCTGCTCCACCACGCGTGGGACCTGCGGAACATTCTCCCGCAGCGCAATCGTGGCAGGTGAATAATCGGCCATGTATTCCGCTGGTGCCACATAGGGATTGTGAGGCGGTTGAATTGAGAGCGCTGCAAAAAACGGGGTTTCAGAATCCCGGGCTTGCAGGAACTCGAGCAGTAAAGTGGTGAGCTCATCCGTCTCGTAGCCGGGCAATTGGTAATGTTGGACTTCCTCTCCGTTTGCAGTGTGGCCGTGAACCCAGGAGTCCCATTGGGCATTGTTGTTTTCGTAGCCGATCCACGTTTTGAATTCGCCCCGGCGGGACGGAGGCACGGTGTGGAAAGCCGCTCGCCCAGTCGCTTCCTTGAAGCCGTCCACATGCCATTTACCAAACCATGCGGTATCGTATCCAGCGGCATTAAATGGATTCGCGATGGTGGGCATCCCGTCGGGAAAAGGGAACTCATGGCCGCGCACCGCATGATGCGGATAGCGCCCGGAAAGCAGAGCTCCCCGGTAGGGGCCGCAGAGAGGGTAGCCTCCCACTGCTCCAGTGGATGTGAATCCCCCCGCACTCAGGCGGTTGATGTTTGGGGTGCAGGCATTGGGATCGCCCATATGTCCCTGGGCCTGCATGCGATGTTGATCACCGAAAATCCACAGAACGTTTGGTTTTTTTAATGGAGGATGGGGGCTGGTCATGGTGTTCCGGAGCTTGGGTTACCCGTTCCACATCAAGGGCGGATGTCTGCAAGGCTTGCACCGACGGCAGCGGACGGGAATCATATTTTAGGGTAATTTTTTGCAGACAAAGAGTAGATTTTCCGGATTTCCAATTTCAAAATTTCGTGAATGTGAACCTTGATCCAAGGTTGGTTGTTATTGATTTGCGGCTCTTGATGGAACTGCTATCTAGTGAGCTTGGATGGCGATCATCTTGATCGTCTTGAGTCTTTTTATTCTCTATTCAGCACCCGCTCCGTCCCCACTTTTATGAGTCATTCCCAAGCCTCGCTTCCGCCCGCCTTTCGCCAGCAACTTACACGCCTCGTGCACCGCCACCAGGCGCATATCAACCAGCCGAATCCGCCCGCGCCCGCTACCGATAACGGCATCGCTTTGCGGCGGCAACATCCTGTTGTCACCCGCGAACACATCCCGCTCGCCTGGCGCTACAGTCTTGATCCCGCCACCAATCCCCATCTGCTCGAGCGCCTTGGGATCAATGCCACAATGAACGCGGGAGCCATCGAACTCGATGGGCGCATCCTCGTGGTGGTGCGGGTCGAAGGAGCTGACCGCAAGAGTTTCTTCGCCGTCGCGGAAAGCGCCACCGGCACCGAAGGCTTCAAATTTTGGAAGGAACCCGTCCAGCTTCCCGACGCGGATCCGGCCGAGACAAACCTCTACGACATGCGCCTCACCCGGCACGAGGATGGATGGATTTATGGTCTGTTCTGCACCGAAAAAGCTGACCCCGATCCCGGGTCCGACAGCATCTCCGCAGCAATTGCCAACTGTGGCATCGTGCGCACCCGGGATCTCCGCATCTGGGAGCGCCTGCCCGACCTCAAACACCGCGCCAGGCAGCAGCGCAACGTCGTCCTGCATCCCGAGTTCGTCGATGGTAAATATTTCCTATACACCCGGCCAATGGAGTTTTTCATGCACGCCGGAAACGAAGGCGGCCTTTGCTGGGCGCTGGCCGACTCAATGGAGAAATGTGAAATCGGCGAGGAAAAAACCCTCGACCGCCAGGTTTATCACACCATCAAAGAAGGCAAAGTCGGGGCCGGAGCACCGCCCATTCGTACGCCGGAAGGCTGGCTGCACATTGCTCATGCCGTGCGCGGCTGCGCGGCAGGCATGCGCTACGTGCTTTATGCATTTCTCACCGATCTTGCTGATCCTTCGAAGATCATTGCTGCGCCCGGCGGATATTTCCTTGCCCCCTTCGGTTGGGAACGCGTTGGCGATGTGTCAAACGTCCTCTTCTCCAACGGCCTCGTGGCGCGCGAGAATGGCGATGTCCTTCTTTATTATGCTGCCAGCGACACCCGGTTGCATGTGGCAACCTCGACTGTGGAGACGCTTCTCGACTACGTCAAAAGTACACCCCCCGACGCCCTGCGCACGCACGATAGCGTTGCCCAACGGCTCGAACTCCTCCGCCGCAACGAGGCCCTGCGCGGCACCGACCCACTGCTCGACGCTGCCCTTGATTCCTGATCTCCCAATTCACACCACACCAAAACCATCATGTCCACCCGCTACGTTCCCTGCTCGCCCAATCCCTGGGTCACCCGCTACGAAGGCAATCCCATCCTCACTGGCGCTGATTTCCCGCCGGAATATCAGATCCAACACTGCTTCAATTCCGGCGTCGTGAAGCGCGGCGGACGATACCTCATGCTCTGCCGTCTTGAGGACCGCGGGCTGCATCCCTCGTTCTGGGTCGCTGAGAGCGACGACGGCATTCGTTTCACCCCGCGCTCCGGACCGGTGAAGATGCCGGTGGACGATCCACTCTTCGCGGAATACACGGACGCCACTTTTTACGATCCGCGCATTACCGAGATCGATGGCACCTACTACATCGTGCATGCGGCCCATAGTCATCATCATGGCTGCCGACTCAGCCTGCTTGAATCCTCCGACATGGAGCACTTTGAATGGCGTGGTTTCATTTCCGAAATTGATAACCGTAACGGGGTCCTTTTTCCGCAGAAATTCGGCGATGACTATGTGCGCATCGACAGGCCCAACACCTCAGCCGGCGTGACCGACATCTGGATCTCTTATTCCAAGGACCTGATTCACTGGGGCCGCAACCGTTGCTGCATCCGCCAGAAATCCTGCGTCTCATGGGCCTACACCAAGATCGGCGGCGGAGCGGTGCCCATCAAGACGCCTGAAGGCTGGCTGAACATCATCCATGGCGTGCGCAGCATGTGCGCCTCACATTATCTTTACTCGCTCGGCGTCGTGCTCCACGACCTCGAAGACCCGTCGAAAATCCTCTCCGTTGGCAGCAAGCCGATCCTTGCACCTGAGATGGATTACGAACTCATCGGCCAAACCCCAAGCGTCGTTTTCACTGCCGGTGCCGTGGTAGAGGATGACGGCGAAGTGAAGATCTACTACGGCGGTGCCGATACCGTGATGTGCCTTGCCACCTCCAGCATCGACAAACTGCTCGCTGCCGCAAAGTCGTGACGGCGGACAAGCCCTCGGGCATATCCAGTGGTCAACCACCGGGAACTACAATCGCTCGGACCTCGACATGACCCCGCAATTTATCGGAATGGAGGGCTTCAATGACGAGGACCCCGAGTGGGTATTGCGAACCCAGTTCAGCCGTGAGGCGATTGATGTCCACAAACAAATTGACCCGACCCGTTTCGTTTTTCCTCACCATGCGAGCTACGTGGTCCCGATGCACACGATCAACATGTATCACCACATGCAACCGCTGGCGAGGGAGGATTCCGCACCGACCCGGAACACTTGCGCGTCTCGCTGCCCGGTCAGGTCGGTCTCTACCGTGGCGATTGGGACTACGACTACTTTATGGGCGACGAGCCTTACCGCTTCAGGAAATGGTGAACTGGAATTTTTACCTAAAAGTAGGGACCGACAATCTATGAACGCACTCCCAACACAAGCTAGGGCTTTCTCCCACGACCATTCCAAATCATCGCCCAATCGACAGGAGCCGGATCACTTTCCCTTCCACTTGTCCGAAAGCGACACCGGTTGGATACAACGCACGCTCACCGGGATGTCCATCGACGAGTGTATCGGGCACTTGATCTGCCCGCAGGATCGCAAGTATACGGTAGATGATTGGAAAGAACTGATGCGGGATATTCCTCTTGGATGCGTCTATGTCGCCGGAAGCCGGACAGATTCAGAAATGGTATCTCTCTTGGCAACGGTGCAGGAGCAAGCCGACATCCCTGTCGCGGTCGTCGTCGATATGGTTCCTGGAGTGGGAGTTAACTGCTCGGACCGAACAATCTTTTCCAGCTCCATGGCTTGCGGGGCGGCTGATGACCTTGATCTCACCGAGCGAACCGCTCACGCCCTGGCGCTCGAGGCGAGAGCCTTGGGCATTTGCTGGACCTTGGCTCCGGTCGCGGACCTGCAGCTCAACTTTCGCAGCCCAATCGTGCTCGCGAGAGCTTTTGGGGACAATACCGACAAAGTCGCAAAGCATGTTGCTGCCCGGGTTCAAGGGCTTCAGAAAGCTCGTCTTTTGGCAGCAACATTGAAGCACTTCCCCGGGGACGGCCTGGACGATCGCGATCAGCATCTTTGCACAACGGTTAACCCGCTAACCATGGCGCAGTGGCACGCCACTTATGGGAAAGTGTGGCAGGCAGGAATCGAAGCCGGTGCACTCGTTGCCATGTCCGGGCATATAAACAAACCATTTTGGCAGATCCCTGATGAGTTTGAGTGTCCCAGCGCTTTCCCAACGCTATTTGCCGTTTTGAAGGTCCAATCGATTTCTTCCTTGTATGGTCCTAAGCTTCAGTTTGTTGATGCGAGAAATCTACCCCCTAGAAACGATGCATTTCATCAGAACATTAGAAGTCCAGAATTCCATTGTTTGGGGGGACTTGAGTAGGGTCCTCGGAAGTAAGCGTAATAGTTTCATAGAGTAGGATTGCGCTAAATAAAACTCCATATGCGGATTCTACAATTCGACACAAAAAATAGGTATCAATGTCACACTCACATTCAACTAACTCAATCCACACTCCAGTGCTTATCTTAGTGTTGATTTTTAGTGGATACTGGAATGAAGCCAGAGCGTAACCACATTTTGCTCTCACTGAGCGTGTTCCCCAGCTTGCTTCATATTCATGTATAGATGATTTGGCGAAAAGCCTCTTAAACGACTCAGTAGGACCAACGGATAGCACTGTGTCACAAATAAATGACTCCCCTTCTGTTAACGCGTGAGTCCAAGCTGACACCGCCAGATGATCCACGCTTGCCAAAAGTACACGTTCAATGCTTATGCCGTCTGGAAGCAGCACAACTGCCTCGCGGAAAACAGGCAATTGGAGTAGTTGTAAATAGCGGGAGAAACCACAAACGCAATCAAATAGAAGAGGGTTGATGGCTTGGGGTTGGGGTTTGGCAGCGAGCGTGCAAAGAACTGTCCAGATTTTGGAGTAAAATTCTGCCTTGGTCTTGCAAAGGCCATTATTAACACTCCACTGTATCGCTTGGGCCTCGCTGATTATCCTTGTCTTCGATTGCTCGTCCGGTGCACAAATCGTTTCGAGGACGTATTCTCCTGTTGTTGCGCGATGTAGAATATGTCGAAATTCAAACTTTTGGATGGAATACACTTCAATGCATGGGCCGATTTCGGATAAATTTGTGAATATTTTCATAATGTTTCTGTTTCTTGGAAGTCGTTAAAAGAAGCAGTCTTGTGATTCATTTTTCATCTTGATGGCCTGCTGCATATGGAGAGTTTCCTGCTTTGGTTCCTTGCCCCCTTTTTGGGGGAGTGACGGACCTGTCCTTGTTTTGCTCGATTGCTTGGAGGTCGTTTTGCAATATTTGGAGTATAAGCATTTTGTTTCATCTCTGAATGCTTGGTCGTGATTGTACCGACGCAACGATTTTTTTTTGGAACTGCGTAATTCATTCCGTTACCCCCACTGGAATGTGTTCCTGCACCTCGATGTAGAGCTTGTCCCAATGTGGCCGGGCAGGAGTTGATGGGCGTCGCCGAGTCGAAACTAAAACTTATGGAGGCTGTTTTAGGCTTTGGTGCGTCAAAACCGTGGGTTATATTTTAAATCGTAAGTATTCCAGCGCCCCAATCTCCCTCCAGTTCCATTGAAATTCAGAGCCAACTCCGTCCAGCATTGCCATGGGTCATCGGCTGTGCAGATTATGCAGAGGAAGTGCAACTTCTCTTTCGAGTCGATCCGATTTTCAAGAGAAGTGGAATCGACAACCTCTTTTTCAGCTTAGTCTTGATGCGTTTACCGATCAGGCGCAGGCGAAAAAGCTAGCGGGGATCAGCCTTCGTGATGGAGCCAAAGCCACAGATCGAATTGTGATCATGAGTGAGCGAACCCTGCGCTGCAATGTTCTTAAACATTTAATTTCGATCGATTATCGGGCGTTAAGCGCACTGTGTGCACATAGTCCACTTTATAGCTGGTTCATCTGGAGTGCAGATATTGAGGTCAATCAAGGTGCACTCAAAAAGTGCCATCAATCGTTTTGCGCGCAATAGTTGTCTGAGGATAAGCTGGAGATGATTCTAAAAGCATTAACCGAAGCAATCAGCGATGAAGACAAAGCGCTTGAATCGATCTCCAAACAAGCGTGGTCATGGAGATTGCATGGATCGATGCGACCTGTTTGGAAGCCAATATCAATTTTCCCGTGGATTGGGTGCTGATTCGAGACGGAGTTCGCACGCTGGTCAAATCAATTATCGGCATTCGTCGGCATGGTCACGTTTATCGCATAGAGGATACAGAAAGACATGCAAGCCATCCAGGGAGTGTGGATTGAGTTGGTCGAATGCGAAGGTGACAAGGACAAATATTTCTTGTGTAACTCAAATCCAGCCAAACAATGGAATTGTTGAGTGCTAAAAGCATGGGAATGTCAATTCTCACTTAGTTTGACGCTGAGTTGCTCAGATTGTCCGCAACGGTGTGGGCAGGGTTGCGCCGCATGATCTCCATTGCACCTCGGTATTGCCGGTGGCCGTGGGCACAATCACAAATCCGCGTCCACCAATTTCAACGGGACAGTGGATATTAGAGGAACAGATTTTAATAATCTCACTTCTCTCACATTTCAAATTCTGATCTGGGATGATAGATTTTTAAAGGCTCAGTAGTGCGTGTCGACAACGTGACCTCAAATCTGGCAGCCATGCCCGATCCTTCGACCTCGCTTCGGCTCGGAGTCGGTCTCCTGCTGATCGTAGGAAGCCGGAAGCGCTGTGCAGCGAATCCATCAATGCTTGCCAGCCATCAAGACTAAGGGCACGGAGTATTCGACGCAGTGCAGGCTACTGAATTTGAGCCGATAAATGATTTTCTGGTGGACGCCCTCACTGCGCCGCTCACTGTGATACGGTGTTATACAAATTCTGCACTTCGGCACTGCTTAGCGCGTCCCGATAGATGCGCACATCGTCAAGCAAGCCATCATAAGAGACCGGAGTCCCGCTGACGTTATAATTCGCATTCAGGGAGCCAACATGGAGTGGGGATGACATGTTCCGAATTTGAGTGCTTCCATGCGAATAGGTGCCATGGAGCACACCGTCGATATACACCCGTTTGCGCTCGGACTCGGCAAGCGTGCCGTCGAAAACAACCGTCACCAACTGCCATTGCTGTTTCATGACATAACCGGTGTCAATCCGGGCAGGAGTGGAACCGCCGGTGTCCATGTCGACATAGAGTTTCCCGCCGGTCCAGATGAATGCCGAGTAGGCCACCTGATTGTTGGTCGCAGTGCGCTTGGATACGAGTCCGCGTGCGCTTCCGTTCACGCCAATCGCCGTCGGCTTGGCCCAGAATGAAAGGGTTAACTGCCCGGTTCCATCCAGATTGTCGGCATCCGGCACGGTGATGTAATTGTAGCCGTTGCCGACAAATTGGGCGGAGCCGTTTCCGACTGGTGCATCGCTGTTCGCGGTGACGTTGCCGGTAACGCTGCCGTTATTGACCGTCGCAGCTCCACTGCTGTCGATTCCGAGATTGGATGGATTCTCGAACTCGTAACGCGCGGTCGATGCGGAAACGACCCCGTTCATATCAATTTCCAGAATGACCGGTTCGTCGGGGGGTGCAGGACAAAAAAGTTAAGCTGCCTGTTTCATATCGTCATTTGACCATCGTCTTGCCTTGAGCTGCGCTCTTTTTAGAAGTTCTCTGCGCTCTTTCCAGACGGCGTCAAGATGAGGGCCAAGAACGAGGCATCGAAG
>JBGTCP010000400.1:0-3881 GCA_041748815.1 Chthoniobacterales bacterium | reverse complement strand
TCATCCTCAAGCAATCGAAGTAAAGCCTGCGTACGATTTTGCATTATAAATTCTAGACGCCTCAGCCCGGTGAAAAATTCAAAGTAGTGACTTCGCCCGGCTCACACTCGATTTCCACGAGGATCGGCCGGCAGCAGACAGTGCAATCCTCGACCATTTCGTGGGCGCCTTGTGACGTATCCGCGTAGATCGAATAAACTTCTCCGCAATATGGGCATTCCACGTCGATGGGCACAAGCAGGTCCATAAGTCAAAGGTCGTGACGCCTGACCGGAGCGTCACCCCAGAGTTCTTCCATGGCATAGCGGAGCCGCATTTCCGGGGTGAAAATATGTACCATCACATCGATGTAATCGAGAACCACCCAGTTGCTGGTGGAATCGCCTTCGGCGGAATACTGTTTGGCACCAAGCTTTTCACGCAGCTCCTGCTCGATGGACCGGGCAACCGCGCGCATCTGGGGTTCCGACTCAATCGTGCAGATGACATAAAAATCCGTGCAGCTGGAGAGTCCGCGCAAGTCCAGTGAAACAATGTCGGTGGCCTTTTTATCAAGGGCGGCCTCCACAATGGCTCCGACGAGGATTTCGGATTCAGCGGGGGCGGTAGAGGTTTTCTTTTTCGACAAGGCGGGAGACATCGTTGTGCAAAAAATAGTCCAGCGGCAGCCCCTTGGCAACTCTCTTACGGACCTCTGTGGAAGATATATCAATGCGGCGGGGAATGACAGTTGCGCCCTCGGGCAATGGCCCGTCGCCGTCCACGCGGTTGAAAACCACCCATCGCACCAGGCGCTGCAATTCCTCGATCTCTCTCCACTCATCGAGCTTCGCCAGCTGATCACCACCGATGAAAAGATAGAGCGTTGCGCCAGGATGCTCGTCTTTTAACTCCCGCACGCTCGTGATGGTGTAGGATGGCGGCGGGCGATCCACTTCCCGCCGGTCGATCTGGAACCGCGGCTGCCCTTTCACCGCCGCCTCCAGCAACCGCACCCGGTCATCGCCGCCCGTGAGCGGGGTATCCTGTTTATGCGGATTGCGCCCAGCCGGCAAAAAAATCACCCGGTCCAGATCGAGCAGCTCGGAGGCATCCAATGCGAGGATCAGGTGGCCAAGATGCACGGGGTCAAAGGACCCGCCATAGATGCCGATGCGTGTGGGAGAGTGAGACATTCTGAGAATGAAAAATTTTTCCGATGGAGTTCAGCGCCGCTTTCTGTTTGCTTGCAAAGATATGTCTGAGCATGATCGTGGTCAACTGTTGCTGATGGGCGTGCCGGGGAAGGCCGTCGACTCAGCAACTGCGGAGAACATCCGCGCAATCCAACCCGGAGGATTCATCATCTTCGGGCGCAATATCGAGTCTCCAACGCAACTTCGCCAGCTCATCGATGACCTGCGCGACCTCTGCAAAATTGAGCCGGTGGTGACTATTGATCAAGAGGGCGGGCGGGTCTCGCGCCTCCGGCTCATCGGCAATGAACCGCCGAGCGCTCAGCAATTGCGCGACTCCGCAGATAAATCCGCAATACGCTGGCATGGCGAGCTTACCGGCAAACTCCTCCGGCTTTTCGGTTTCAACCTGGACCTCTGCCCGGTCCTGGATATCTCCTTCGACGACGACGCTGATAACTCACTCAAAGGCCGGTGTTACGGGCGCAGTGTGGAGGAAGTTTGCAAGAATGCAGGCATCTTCAACACAGCTTTGCATAGCCAGGGCATCCTGACTTGCGGGAAACATTTTCCAGGCTACAGCCGTGCGGGCTTGGATCCGCACGAGGAACTTCCGCGCATCCCGCTCAGCCTCGCCGAGTTGGAAGAACATGAGCTGGCTGTTTTCCGTCACTTCGTTCACAAAGTCGATAGCATGATGATCGGCCACGCTCATTACGCCGCTCTCGATCCCCATGAAAAATCCTCCTCCATGTCGCGAGCGATCATTGAAGACCTTCTGCGGACGGACATCGGATTCCGCGGTCTGGTGATGACCGACGATCTCGACATGGGTGCCATCCTGAACAGCTATGGGCTCGAAGATGCTGTCAGGCGATGCATCCGCTCGGGCAATGATCTCGCGATGATCTGTCACCGCATCGAAGCAGTTGCGGCAGCACGGCAAATCCTCGATGCCATGCCGGAGAAAGACCTGCAACCGGCTTTGGAGCGATTGTCGAGGTTCAAAAGGCGCCTTGCCCCGCCTGAAACTTTTTCAACCACCCGTTTCGAGTCGCTCGACGCAGAAGTGCTCGAGCTGCGCATTGCGGTGCTGGGCGAAGAAGCCGCTCACGAAAAAAGCCCGGAGGACGGCAAACGTTCGCCCGTGGAAATTTACTAACCCTGCATCTCGAATTATTGAAAACCATTCCCTGCAAATTAAAAGACGCGCTCGTCTTTGAGCCGCGCGTGTTTCACGACTTGCGCGGGCGCTTCCTGGAGCTTTGGAATCAACGCACCTTTGAGCACAACGGCCTTGCGCAGGGATTCGTCCAGGACAACGTGAGTTACTCCGACCGCCATGTGCTGCGTGGGCTGCATTATCAGATCCGCCAACCGCAAGGCAAGCTGGTCACCGTGCTGGCCGGCGAAGTCTTCGACGTGATTGTGGATTTGCGTCGCGACTCACCCACCTTTGGCCAATCCGAAGGCATCCAGCTGGATAGCAAATCGCAACGGATGCTTTGGGTTCCCCCCGGCTTTGCTCACGGCTTCCTCACACTTTCCGCGGAGGCCGTGTTTCATTACAAATGCACCGATTTTTACGCCCCGGAGTACGAACGGACCCTGCATTGGAATGATCCGCAGCTTGAAATCCGGTGGCCATACATCGATGATACCGCTCCGGTTGTGTCAGCGAAAGACGCCGAAGGGCGCGCCTTCGCTGATTGCGAATACTTTTGAAAGATTAAGTATTTGAGGTGGACATTTGAGGCTTCCTGGAGCAGGCTGGTGGCCTCATGAAAACATCAATCCTTCGGGGTGGTGTGTTTGTCGAAGCATGGTTTGCATGTCCCCCCGTTTTTCGACAAACGCCTCACTCCGGCAAGCAGTTTAAATCACTCGTACACTCACCCGCGCCCGGAGGCCTTCTATGAGTCCGATCGAGAAACGCATCGGCCACAAATTCCGTAACCCGCTTCTCCTCGCGGAGGCACTCACACATTCCAGTCTTCGCTTCGAAACCAAGGGACACCAGTTTGATAATCAACGGCTGGAATTCCTCGGCGACGCAGTGCTGGAGCTTATCATTACGGATTATTTATTTCAACGCTTCGGCACGGCCAATGAAGGCCAGCTCACCAAATTACGGGCGCGCATCGTCTCCCAGGATGGTCTCAAATCCATTGCCGACCGCATCAACCTCGGCCCTTACATCCTCATGGGCAAGGGCGAAGAAGCCAATGGCGGACGCACCCGTGCATCCATAATCGCGGACGGATTTGAGAGCCTCGTCGGCGCGATCTACCTCGATGCCGGATTTGAATCCGCAAAAAACTTTGTGCTCACCGAGGCTCAGGAACTCATCACCGAAACTCCCGGCAGCATCACCGATTACAATCCGAAAGGCCACCTGCAGGAGCTCCTGCAATGCAACGGCATGTCCTCGCCGGAGTATGTGCTCATCGGTCAGGCAGGTCCCGAGCATTCAAAGATGTTCACATGCGCCGTGCAGTGGCAGAAGCGCGTGCTCGGTCAAGGTGATGGTCCCAGCAAAAAAGCAGCCGAGATGTCAGCGGCACGGAATGCGCTCAACAAAAAAATCTGGCTGCGGATGAAAGCGGTGCCCGCCGAAGCAATCCCGGCGTGAGTCACTCAAACCTCTTCGGGCGAGCGCTGGCCGAGTTGTTGATTTAAGACAAGGAGCGCGGAGCGGTCACTACC
>JBGTCP010000399.1:0-6841 GCA_041748815.1 Chthoniobacterales bacterium | reverse complement strand
TTGGCAGGCGGATTGGCTTTCGTAGGCCTTGCAGTACTGATCACTCCGGCGTGGAGGTTGCTACGCAACTTGCACGCACCGTATTCGTTCTACCGGGCTGGCGCATTTGCAGCACTTGGTGTGGCGCTCACTCATGCTTTCTTTGATGTGGCAATGCATCGGTGGGGAACGTTTTTCTATGCCCTCACGGCTCTGGGGGTATTGATGGGGACCGTCCGACTCCCGCAATCCGGAGAACAAACCCGTGTGAAAGTACCACTGATGTGGGTCCCGCTGGTGATCGCAGTTTTCTGGGCAATGCCGCTTTTCACCAGATACCCGGTGCCCACGCAATTGACTGCGGAGATGTTACTTGCTGAAAATGCCGACGGCACGGGGGCTCCTATCGCAGATGTGGAGAAGGCGCTGGCCATTTTCCCGCTGCACATCGGGCTTAACGAACTCGCCGGTCACTTGAAGCTTCAGAATCCGGCGACGCGCTCTGACGCATGGAAACATTTCCAGGTAGTTAACCGCCTGCACCCGGACTCGTGGTCGATCCCCGCTCAACAGGCCATCAGCACGGCAATGCTCGAGCCAGGTATGGCTCTGAACTACTGGACGGAGGCAATTTCGCGCTCAGGGACCAAGGCGGATGAGACTCTTAATATGGCGATCCGATTCACCGCAAATTTTCCAAACGCCCTGGACTTCTGGACGGGTTTTGCCATACGGAATCCGCACTTACTGCTCTCTGTGGCGAGGTTGGTGGAGGATGAATACGCGCAGCCGCTCTACAGCCAATGGATCAACTCGCGTCTCACTCGTCCACAGCTGGAACCCTACGAGATCAGGGCCTTTTATCAGGTAATCGGACAGTATGGGACGGTCGACCACTTTCTGGATTTCATCGACGCCCATCTTGATCGGAGTGAAACCGATCTGCGGGAGTGGCTGCGGGTGTTAGCTGGATTTAAGGACTACCGCACGGCATGGGCAATCGCCGAACCTCATCTGCCGCCCGATCACTCCCCAGACCATGCAGGAAATCATAACGGTGCGTTGCAGCGCTGGTTAACACATCCGCACGACCTTCTAAATGCAAGGACACTCGTGGAGTCACTGAATGAGCCGGACGAACTCACGCAAAAACGCAGGATACTGACAAGCATCACCGCAAGAAAAGACATCCCCCATTGGTTCAGAGTCGAAGCTGCGCGGGCAGCGGCGGTGGACGGGGACTACGAAACGGCGGTTACACAATTCCAGCAAACTCTGTAACCGGGTGGGCTTCAGGGACAAAAAAAATCCGCCAAGCGAAGTTGGCGGACTTTGAAGGATTGGAAAATTTGAATCCGGTTAAGGGATGAAGCGGAATTTCACTTTACCGCGTTTAGCGGTGGCTTTTGCTTTACGACGGGTCTTTTGAGTGGGAGTTTCAAAAGCACGCAAACGGCGCACCTCATCGAGAATGCCTTCGGTCTCGAGTTTACTCTTGAGGCGTTTTAGAGCGCGATCAATCGGCTCTCCTTTGCGGACTGTTACTTCTGGCATGGTGATTCTTTCTAAATGGGTAAGTTGTGTTGGTAAAATTTTCGGAAAAGGAACATAAACTAGGGTGCAGCAGATAATTAGTCAATGGAAACTACTCACAGACGCAATTTTACACGCAGGCCACTCTCTTTCAGGGACTTACGCACTGTGCTGCTGGTTACAGTCCAGATGAATCGTGTCGCCAAAACGAATTTTTCGCCATGAGAGTGCTGCTGTTAAACCGGGTCGCTCATGTGGGCGGTGGGGGGCGAAATCAGTACGTCCTGGACATCGCGCGACGCCTGAAAGAACACGGAGACGAGGTTGCCTTGGCGCATGCGCGCGCGGATAACGCCCAGTTTTCGGGCACCCGGTATGTACTGGAAGCACTGGGCCGGGGCGATCAACTCACGCACCTTTCACGCCAGCAACTCGAAGCAGTGCTGGTGGATTTTGAGCCCGATCTCGTGCAGTTGCATGATGTCGAGAACCTCGGTGTGGACGAATACCTGCTCGAAAGGGTGCCGACAGTCCGGTTTATTCACAATCACGAGGCCTACTGCTCGGGCGGCGATATGACGCTCTCACTGCCTCGCCAAATCTGCACTCGCCCGCACGGCAAAGGCTGCCTGTCGTGCCACATCCTCCGGCGCTGCGGATCCGCAAACCCTCTGAGAAATTTCAAGCAATATCACAAAACCACCCGGTGGATTGAAACGCTTCGAACGCACAAACACCTGCAGGTCGCAAGTCCGGTGGTGCATGATAATCTGATCCGCAACGGGATCGCAGCGGATTCCGAGGAATACATCCCACTCTATGCTCCAGAGCCAGCTGCTGCGAAACGCTCACTGCGGACCGCCCGCAAAATGATTCTGCATCCGGGCGGAATGATGGCAAACAAAGGAGCATGGATGATGGTGCGGATGATGCAGAAATTGCCTCCTGATGTGGAGCTGGTTTTTGCCGGCGGCGGCAACCAAATTAACAGTCTGGGTCAGTACGTGCGGGCTCATGGGCTGAGTGAACGGGTGAGGATCATGGGTGAAATCAACCGCGCGGGGATGAGTGAACTTTACCACCAGTCGGAGGTCGTGATCCTGCCATCGCGATGGAATGAACCATTAGGAATTCAAGGCCTCTATGCAATGGCGCATGGCAAGCCGGTCATCGCGTTTCAGAGCGGGGGCATCGAAGGCTGGCTGGAGAACGGCCGCAATGGAGTGCTGGTGCCATTCAACGACGCAAATGCATTCATTGAAACACTCAACCGCTTGCTTGCAGCACCCAAAGATCTCAAGCAAATGGGAATCGCCGGCCGCCTCCTTTGGGAGGAGCGCTACCGGTCAAAATACCATGTTGCGAAAGTTCGCGAGTATTTTCTCCGTGTCACAACAGGGATCCCAGGCCCACGCGGCAGCGCAAACTCATCGACAGATGACGGTGTGGACGCTTAGTTCACAGACATGGATGAATTTGATTTTGTGGTAATTGGCGGCGGAAGCGCAGGATACGCAGCGGCGCGCACCGCAGTAGATGCCGGAATGAGCGTGGCAGTGGTGGATGGAAGCAGCGATCTTGGCGGCTTATGTATCCTGCGCGGATGCATGCCCAGTAAAGCGATCATCGAATCAGCAAACCGTTTCCTGACCCTCAAAAATGCCGGCGATTTCGGGCTGTCAGCAACAGACATCAGCGCGGATGCAAAGAAGATCATTGAGCGCAAGCGGAGATTGGTCAGTGAATTCGCCGCCTACAGGGTCGAGCAACTCAAGTCGGGAAAGTTTGAGCTGGTCAGGGGCAAGGCAACTTTTCAAGACAAGCACACCCTTCAAGTTACTCTTTTGGACGGAAGCGTCATGACCTTGAATAGTCGCACATTCATCATTGCGACTGGCTCGCAGACCGCATGGCCTGCGGTGCCGGGGCTTCGTGAGGCTGAGTGTCTGACGAGTGATGAAGCATTGGAACTCGAGTCTATCCCCGAGTCCATGGTGGTCCTCGGTGGCGGGCCTGTTGCACTGGAACTCGCGCATTATTTCGATGCCATTGGCACTCGTGTGGATGTTGTGCAGCGCAGTTCCCAGGTCCTCAAAGGCGTCGACCGCGATGTGGCCGAGGCTCTCACAACCGCCATGCGCGAGAGGGGCATTGCTATCCACCTGGATACTGACCTCAGAAATGTGAGTCCCGGCAGGGTGCAATTTGAATGTCGCGGAGAGCTTATAGATCTCAACGCAGAAGTCATATTGCAAGGTCTCGGTAGAGAACCAAATACTGCGGGCCTGGGATTGAGAGGAATCGGCATGCAAATGCGCGGCAGACACATTGCCACGGATGCCGGACAGCGCACCAATGTGGAAAACATTTTTGCTGCAGGCGATGTTACCGGTCCACACGAGATCGTCCACATCGCCATCCAGCAGGGTGAAATCGCAGCCCGCAATGCCGCCCGCCATCTGGGTTTTCTGCGCTCAGCCGAAGAGGCCATCGATTACCGCCTGCTTTTGTTTGCAACGTTTACCGAACCGCAAGTGGCAGTCGTGGGATTGAGCGAGGATGAAGCTGCCAATCTCCAACGTGACGTGGATGCCGCCACATACCCTTTCAATGACCACGGTAAATCTGTGGTGATGGGCGAAATGCATGGGTTCGTAAAATTGGTTGTGGACCGCAGAACGCGCGAGATCGTCGGAGGCGCGGCGGTGGGACCTCACGCTTCAGATTTGATCCACGAAGTAGTAGTGGCCATGGCTTTCCGTGCAACAGCTGCACAGTTTGCAGCCATCCCGCATTACCACCCCACTCTCTCGGAAATCTGGACCTATCCAGCCGAGGATCTCGCATGAGAATTGCTACTCCAGCAAACGCTCGACGGCGTTTACCAGGACACTGGAGGTAAAAGGCTTCGGGAGGTAAGCATTCAGGCCATTGGCAAGCATCTGCTCAATGTCATCGCGTTCGGCGTAGCCGCTCACAAGCATCGTGGGGATGCCGGGATTAATCCTGCGCATGCGCTTGAAGAGCTCACCACCTGTCATTTGCGGCATCTTGAAGTCAATCAATACCGCATCCAATGCCGAATGAATTTCCTTAAAAACTGCCAGCCCGATCAGTGGGTTCAGAACCGGGATCATCCGGTAGCCTTTTTCCTTTAAAATGATCTCCCCGAGCATGAGCACAGGGACCTCATCCTCGACCATCATGATCAGCGGCCCTTCATCGCTGCCTTTGGCAAGCTTGAGATCGTGGTTCCGAAGGATTGCCTCAAGCTGATCTGAAGGCAATTTTTCGGAGCTGTCACTGGCATCAATAGGATTTCCGGCAGAAAGCATAATTCAACAGCGCCACCATAGAGCTAGGCCTCGTCTTGAGTGCACGCCCACCAGACGCATCCAACAAAAATGAATAATACAAAAATAAATGAACCTAGCCCCAGCATGATGAAGGTTTATCGTGGCTTCGGCTGGTCCCTGTCAACTGAATAAAAGTGATTATACCAATCCGGTCAGGGAAGTTTGTTTTTCAGGTTGCGGAATCTCCTTAAAAACGAGCGTCGCCCCCAAAGCAGTCATTCGTTGGCCCTGCGATTCTCCTTGCGTCGGACACAAATTCCGACATCTTTTCCCCTATAGCTTATGCTGAAATTTCTCGAACGACAAAGAATGGTCAAAAAAGGGCTGGCCTGTCAGAAAACCCGCAGGCGGCGAACAAGGAGCGAACTAGGGGCGCAGCTCGAATGCGGGATGCTCACAAAGGTCCTGCTTATCATCGCGTTCCTCGCGGGCCTTGCCACTCTGATTTATTGGGGCGACCAGACAACCCCCGCCAGTAACTTCATGGTGGGCCTCCTTGTGCTATGCACCGCCCTCACGCATCTGTGGATCACCGATAAGGATACCTTCCAAAGCAATTCACGGCTTCTCCTCATTTTAGGTGTGTTTCTTATCCACCTGACCTTGCTCAAAATCCCGATTATGCTGGTCTCCTCGGGAGCTGTCAGTCTGCATTTGGCGCTACTGGCATTTCCTTTCGCTTTTGCGCCGCTAATTTTCAGCGTTTTGCTGGGGCGCAACTACGGACTGTTCGGAGCAATTTTTGCCAGTCTTTGGGGTGCGGTGCTGTTGGATCGCGTAGAGGCGGGCTTCTTGATCATGAGCTTGATTTGCGGCTTTGTTGCCGTGTTTGCAACGCTTCAGGTCCGCCGCCGCAGCCGTCTCATCCGGGCGGGCATCTACATCGGAGTGGCGGGCTTCTTATTGGCAGGGGCATTCGGTGTGATCGGCCCGATCGATCCTCTGGCGATCGGACAAACGGATTGGGGGATGGTCGGCACTCAAAGCATGATATGTGTGTCGGCAGGTATAATGACGGCGATGCTGGTGGGCGGTCTGCTTCCCGTGCTGGAGAGTTGTTTTAAAATAACCACCGAGATTTCCTGGCTGGAACTGGCCGATCTTAATCACCCGCTTTTGCGCCGCATGACCATCGAAGCGCCGGGCACCTACCACCACAGTCTCGTCGTGGCCAACCTCGCGGAGTCCGCCGCAGAGGCAATCGGAGCCAATGCAACGCAATGCCGTGTGTCGGCTTACTTCCACGACATTGGCAAACTCGTGAAGCCCAATTATTTCACCGAAAACGCGCCACTGGATGAAAATCCGCACGATGACCTTACCCCTACGATGAGCGCACTTATCATCATCGCACATGTCAAAGAGGGTGTTGATCTGGCGCTCAAGCACAAGTTGAATCAGGAAGTGATCGATGCAATTCAGCAACACCATGGCACGAGTGCAGTGGCTTATTTCTATCGCCGTGCACTGCAGCAGCAAGCCGACGCCAAAATGGGCGGCAAAATTATGAACATGCGCGAGGGCGACATTCCCGCCGTGAAGGAGGAAAGCTTCCGCTACGCCGGCCCCAAGCCGCAAAACCGTGAAATCGCAATCCTCAGTCTTGCCGACTCCATCGAGAGCGCATCCCGTTCGCTTGAGAAACCCAGCCCGCAGAAGATCGAGCAGTTGATCAACGAGATCATTGATGCCCGCATCGCCGACCGCCAGCTCGATGAATGCGGCCTCACATTGAACGATATCCGCACGATCAGTGATAAGTTTCTATTTACCTTGAGGAATATGATGCACAGCCGCATCGCATATCCCAAAGAGGAGAAGGCCGCAAAAGAGGATAGACGCGGCGAATCCCAGCAACACTCCGGAGACAAACCGGTGAGTGCAGCCTGAAGCGGCGTCATGTCCGATGTGCCCGCAATTGAGGTGCTCAACCGGCAGCGGAAAGTGTCCGTCGATTCAGGAAAGCTCCAATC
>JBGTCP010000398.1:0-2311 GCA_041748815.1 Chthoniobacterales bacterium | reverse complement strand
TCTCCGGCGTTTGCGGTTTGGATGGGGATGCCGTGTTTTTCAGCGATTGCCAGCGCAGTGCGCCGGGTGGACGAGCGGCTGGCTATACCCGCATCGATGACGACGCGCGGGCGGAATTTTCGAATGGCATCTGGTGCCCCGCCAACATGGTTGGTATCACCATGGGTGAGAATGATGCCGTCCAGTCGGTTAATGCCAAGCGAGCGCAAAGTGGGTTCGACGATGAAGCGGTAATCGTTGGCACTGCCAGTGTCGATAAGCCAGTGCGAGCCATTCGCAGAGTAGACCATCGCAGCCCCACTGCCGACATCCAGCACATGCAGGGTAGGTGTGCCACGATCCACCATCGAGCTCGGCGAAAAGTAAAAATGGCCACCGGGTATCGCAGCAAAAAAACTGAGCGTTTGAAGGATGGCATGGGTGATGAGCCAGTTCGCATTGCCAAAGAGTGCTGCCACCGCTCCCGAGACTGGTGCAGTTGCGATGGTGAGCAATCCAAGGCCTACAACACTGAATGCCACGGGCACGACGACCATGTTTGCGACTATCGCGACGGGAGCAAAGAGGTGAAACTCGTGCAGCGTGACAAAGACGGAGCCTATCCATGCAGCTAGGGAAACTCCGGCTAACGACGCTATGAAACCACCACATTGCTGCCACTTGCACGCCGACCATGAGAGCAGCTTGGCTGGTATGAACGGATCAGGAACTCCCAGATCTGCGAACAGCCGCGCAAAGAAATCAGCAAACAATACGATTGCGAAGACCACGCAGAATGAGAGCAGAAACCCGGTCATGAAAAGTTGCTGCGTGCTGTAAGCGAGCAGGAAGAATGCAGCAGCAGCGAGATTATTGATAAGTGGTGGACGACGCTCGACGAGAAATCCGCACAGCACCAGCCCCGTCATGATCGTTGCACGCAGCACTGAAGGGCGCAGACCAGTAATGAGGGCATAGACGATAAGCAGGGGAATTAAAATCAGAATGGCTTGCCGTCGCGATTTGCAAAACGGCCCGATCACCAGCCAGAATGCCAGTGCGATCATTCCCACATGCAGGCCGCTCACCGCGAAAAGATGCATTGTGCCGGTCGCATGAAATGTCTCCTTCATTTCCTCCGGTTGTTCGCTGCGCTCTCCAAGGAGCATTCCTTGGATGATGCCCACCGCGTGGGGATCAGGTCCGGTCGCTTCGGCAAGGGCGTCTGCTATCCACTTCCGGGATTTTAATGACATGGCAAGGATGGGATTTCCTTTGCCACTTTCAAGAACCTGAGCGTCTGCGGAATGCCGGATACTGAGTTGGCGAAAAATATCCTGACGCGCGTAGTAAGACCGTGCATCGAATGCCGCCGGATTGGTCGGTAATTCAAACTCCGTGACCCTGCCTGTGACTGAGACAAGATCGCCGTATCCCGGCGCATCGCCAGCCCAGCGTACAAGGATTTTTCCGTTTGCCGCGATACTGCCTTCCGGTTGTTCGATGGAAGTGACTCGCAATGTGAAACGTGCGGCCGGGCGGGGCGGGCGGGTGCCCCGGGTGCCTTCGACGGGGGCATCGGCCACCATCCCGTGTAATGTCACGAGAGGTGAAGGTAGCGCGTCGAGCTGCTTGGCCAGCGCCAGACTGCTGCTGTAATGAAGCTGCGTGGCATGCAGCGCGGCGAATCCGAGAGCCACCACCAGAGCGGTGAGAAACGCGCGACGGAATATGGCCGCAGCGATCACTGCGGCTGCAAAAAGCGGCAGGAAAATTGCGTCAGCCCTAGTGTATTCCGCGATCAGGATTCCGACTATGGCTGCCAGCGCAAGCGGGATGAATGGACGTCTGCGGGGTTCCGCGCCTCGACGCATCACCGCCAGGATATTCATTCCACGCGTGAGATCGGAAATTCTGGAAAGCGTGTGCGCAGATCATTAAGAACCCGTTCCGATTCCTGCTCGTTGCCATCGAGTTGCCATGCCTGGTAAGCACGTTCGAGTGCGCGGGGAGAGATCTCTGGATCGCGGAAGAGAACCGCGACGCGCTCAAAGGCTTTTGCAGCTTCCTCATATTTTTTTTCTGCCATGGAGAGTTCGGCCTGGAGGACCCGGGCCTCGGCATTGATGCGGCCCTCGGGTTGGAGGCGCAGTGCTTCTTCCGTGGACGCTTGTGCAGTGGTGAACTGCGATGCCTCCAGCTCAGCACGGGCACGCACAAGGATTTTTCCGTTCGCTGCGATACTGCCATCCGGTTGTTCGATGGAAGTGACCCGCAATGTGAAGCGTGCCGCCGGGCGGGGCGGGCGGGTGCCCCGGGTGCCTTCCACCGG
>JBGTCP010000397.1:0-3140 GCA_041748815.1 Chthoniobacterales bacterium | reverse complement strand
TGGATCTTTTTTGGTTTTGGGTCTCATATTAATTTTATACGTCAAAAATAGGTATTAATCACTTGACGTATTTTAGTAGTATTTAAAACCCCGTGAAGCAAGATTAAACCCTACGTTCAATCCAGTACGACCCACGTACTGATCAGACCACTCTGCTTTGGCTGCTAGGCAGAGAAATTTTTATTTTCAGAGTCGGGCACTTGGAACGCGAGTTTACCCCTACCAGCTGTGCGTGCTGAGAATCTGGAGCGCTACCCTAGCGGCTAACACGCAGCCGCACAAACACATTATCGAGTTCGCTCACTGGCGCTTGAGTGCGCAGGGTGACTTCCTCAAAATCATTATCCAAAAGCGTGACCCCGGTCACCTCGAGGAGTTCTGGTTGCCAGCTGCCAGGAGCGAGTGTGAGTGAAGCTTCGGGATGGTATTTCAGATCGCCGGGCGTGCGGAGCCGGCGAATAATCATCTGCAAATGACCATTCTCGTTCAGCGAAATCCGGGGAAGGGGATTGGGGTCGCCGGGCCTGGGATTAAAGCTGACACGGGGGTTGAGACCGACAGCCCTCTTGAGCAGGTTGGGAATATTGTCACCCGCAGGACTCGCGAGATCGTCGGTCAACGCCGGATTTTCCAGCTCGGCGGGGTTGAAATGATTGGCCAGCCAGTATCGCTGATCCAATCCGGGGATCGGATCGAGAAAGAATAGGAACTGAGTCGATCCCTCAAATCCGGTCCCGGCGATTTGGCCACGATTGTTGATGGCTTGCGCATTCTGCAATACTCCGGACTGGCGCAGAATGAGGTCGTTGAGATTCAGGAGAGGCCCGCCTTTCCAGACAAATGCCAGCGCTGCGCTGACAGGATGATTGGCAGAACCCACGCCGTGATTGAAGTCATTAAGATCATAAGTAAACCCGCCATTCGCTCCGAAGGTGCCTAGATCGATGGGCGTGGAGGAGCCGGCAGGCCAGAAAGTGGCACGTGCCGTCGTAGAACTCACGCCGGCGTCCGGGCTGGACAACCCGAGGATTGCACCGGAGCGGTTGGTGGCCCGGCCCCATGAGCTCAAGAAACCGGTGACAGGCTCCAGCCGGACACCGCCATTGTTCCACCGCATCGCGCGCCAGGCGCCGACATTAAAATCATAGTCAATGCCGGTGGCAAACTGTCCCTCGCCTGTGACCTTATGCCAATGATTGTTGAGCGCTGCTGTGGTTGAACCCGGATTATTTAAGCGCCGGTAGCTGCTGCCATCAGTCAGGTAAACGCGCCCCAGCTCGTCCACTCCCAATGCGGTCCTTGCCGTGAATCCACCAATCGCGCTGGAAAGATTTACGGGAGTCGCACTTTGCCACGACACCGCTCGACGGACAGCGCTTGATGAAACAGATTCCCCATAAACCACACCCGCTGCGTCAACGGCAAACGCCCGTGCGCCCGTGTCCCCGGAAATCGGATTCAACAGCGTCATCACTCCATTTTGCCAGTAGGCAGCTTGTACATTCGTCGCCTCGCCATTCCCTGAATGCCCGTAGCCAACAACGCGCCCGGCCTCGTTCATTCCCTCCACTGACACCCGGGATTTACCGGATGGAAGCGGGTAATTGCTCCTGCGGTAATGCGGCGCAACCGTGACACTCACCGTATCTACTGCAAAGCCACCAGCATTATCAAACGCTACGGCCGCGTACGTCCAAAAGCCGGCGGGGGTTGCGCTCTCCGTCACATTGAAGGGAGACAGCGCATCCAATCCCAGCGAGAAGGAGGAGAAATTCGTGAAGCCAAAATCGGCATCAGCCTTCAAACGGTAAAAACGAACTGCGGTCACAGCGCCACCAGGATCGGTCGCAGTGGCAGCAAGATTCACCGCTTCCAAAGCCATGAAGGACGACGAGAACGCAGGGGAATCCAATGAAACCACAGGTGGAAGGTTTCCAGAAGCCGAGCGGAATACTGAAACTGCGGCCATGGTATTGCGGAGCACCTGAGCATTGTGGCTTTGATTGGCTTGACCAATCGGCACCCCGGTCGGAGTCCCCATGTACGTCACGTCGGGATTCGAAAAGTAGGGGACAGAAAGACCGGGTGCATATGCCATGATGGAGCGCAACTGCGGAAAGCCCACAGGCGTGAACCTCCATCCGTAGGAATAAGGATACAAGGGTGTCGCAGCGTTATTTGCCCGGTCATGCAAAAGACCGAATTTGTGACCAACCTCATGCACAAACGTGCCTTCCGCGTTGCCGATGCCCGTAACTGAAAATGCTGCACTTGCGAGACCATTGTACAAATTGGCCAGACCCCCGGAAGCGGTTGTGAACATCGAGACCAGATCGGCTCCGCTGGCAGTGCGCTGGGTCGGAGTGGCCGAGAGCAAACCACTTCCGGTTCTAAGGTTGGTAAGATCGGTGTCTATGGAGCCCGATTCCACGTAGGTGACCGCCTGGACGCGGACAAGGCGCAGCCGCAATCCCACCTCGCTGTTAATGAATGCACTATTGGCCCGCGCAATGGATGTGTCGATCAATGCGGTGATTCCTGCATTCCCGCCTGCTGAGGCTGTTGCTGCCGCAGTGTGCAGAATGAGGACGTCGACTACCGTGAATGTCAGATCACTGTCATCGGCGCCCTGCTGCCCGAATCCATTGTAGACACCGCCCTCGGTCGGTGGTGCCTCATTCGCCGCTGTGACCATTTGGATCACCGCATTGCGGGCACGCAGGCAGGAGTGGTCTGCTGCATCCGCATGCACATGCAAATCCTGCGACTCACAAACCGGAAGCGCCTCGGCATTCACTTCAATCGCTGCATGCCGACCATCCCCAAGGTAGCGAATCTGATACATGCCCAATGTTGGCGTGGAGAAAGTGGCCACAACCGCGCCTTCATTGTAGGCCAGAATAAAATCACCTGGCATATTTTCCAACTCACCAAAGTAAACCGCCCGCTCCGCGCTATGCCTTTCAAGGCGGGTGACTTGTCCAGTAAATTCCACATCCTCAAAAAGCTGAAACGTAAACCGCCGCGCCGATTTTTTTTCCTCCCCGATAGCTGGCGGACGCAGCGAATCGACATCCGCAATCGTGATCTCGCGAATGCGCCGTTGAATCTCAGTCGGCTCAAGAGGCCGGTCTTCCAGT
>JBGTCP010000396.1:0-21717 GCA_041748815.1 Chthoniobacterales bacterium | reverse complement strand
GCGAATGGTCGGCGAAGATCCCGTTCGGACCTTACCTCGCATTGGGTGCGGTGATCTGGATGTTCACCGGACGGCGATTGCTGGATTGGTATATGGCGTTTCTCATTCCGCAATGAGCGTGCGCAAACTGACCCCGGAGATTCTCGACGAATTACCCGCCGATCATCCGGACGCTGTCGCATCGCGACGCGATCTGCGCTGGATCAACACCGTGATGGGCAACCATGCATGGATCCTGGACCAACTCCAGCGCTCCGCGCCCGGCGACACCTCCATCGTGGAACTCGGCGCCGGTGATGGGACTCTCGCTCACGCGTGGGTGCGGCAGAACAAAAATCCTGCCGCAACATGGACTGCTGTAGACATGGCAGAATCCCCAACGGATTGGGACGCACTTCAGAATCTCTATTACGTGCAACAAAACTTACTGGACCCGCCACCAGCCAATCTGAAACTCGACGTCGTGGTGGCAAATTTAATCTTGCACCACTTCACGGATTCCGAGCTCGCGGAGATCGGGCGGTTATGGATGCAGGATGCGCAATGGATCCTCGTGCGGGAACCGCTGCGATCCCGTGCAATGATGCGGTTTGTTTTATATCCACTGGGCCTCAACCGCGTGACCCGCCACGACATGCGGGTGAGCATCGAAGCAGGTTTCCGGCAGAATGAATTGCCGCTTGCACTTGGATTGTCAGAGGATTGGTCGGTGAAAACACGCCACACTCAACGTGGAGCTTACGAAATGTGCGCACACAAAAGGACCATAGATGCATCCACGCGCGTAACACCGGAGTGAATCAAGTGCATATCATCGGTGGCGGACTCGCCGGGCTTTCGCTCGGCATCGCCCTGCGGAAGCTGGATGTGCCTGTGCGGATTTCTGAAGCCGGGCAATATCCGCGCCATCGAGTGTGCGGCGAGTTTTTATGCGGACTCAATGAACACACCCGCGAAGTGCTGGATCTGCAACAGCATTTGGACGGAGGGGTCATCAACAAGCGCAGTCGATGGTACGTGGGCGGGACTTTAGTTGATGAACGGGAATTGCCGGAGCCTGTGTTTGCTTTGTCACGGCACGCGTTGGATGCAGCGATGGCCCGCCAATTCCAAGAAGACGGCGGAGAATTATTGAGCGGGGTGCGTTTACCATTGAGCGATTTGCCTGAGGGAACAGTGAATGCCGCTGGCAGATTCCGCAGCAAACACTCAAAATGGGTGGGACTAAAAATGCACTTTGCTCAGCTTCCGATGGCTGCGGACCTGGAAATGCACCTCGGTGTGGGCGGCTATGCGGGACTTGCACGCATCGAACGCGGGCTCACCAACGTCTGCGCCTTGCTGCCGCAGAAGATGGTGGCATCCGCAGCGCGCGGTCGGAACCGTCTCGCGGATTCGCTGGTCCATCTTGGGCTTAGCGACCTCGCAGAGCGATTAAATGCCGCAGAAGGCGTTGCGGACTCGCTGAGCAGTTGTGCAGGCTTTCGCCTTGGCTGGCACTTTCCAGAATCGACAGGAAAGGGAATCACTCTCGGTGACGGCCTGGCTATGATCCCACCATTCACCGGAAATGGCATGTCCATGGCTTTGGCGTCGGGCCCCGTGGCTGCTCCGTTTCTTGCGGAATGGGCACGCGGCAAATGCTTATGGTCCGAGGCGCGCGCCTCCATCGGCGACAGGATGCAGGAGGAGTTTCACCGTCGAATGACAGCGGCAAGGCTCTTGCAACCATTGCTCGTCAGCAGGCTGGGCGGATTTTGTTTGAATGCAATATGCCGGTTGCACTTGTTGCCCTTTCGTCCACTTTACCACGTCACTCACCATCCATGATTCTCCAAGCGCTCAGGCACGCGGTGCCGCCTCAATCACTCACGCAGTCCGAGACTCTCGATCTAGTGCGTGAGTCCGGCGTGACCCGCCGTCTCTCCAGCAGGTCGATGCGAATCCTTGAATCTGTGCTGCTGGGGCCAACGGGGATTGATAAGCGCCATTGTGCGGCAAGCGATCCCGCCGAAGTGTTCACCCTGGATGCCGGCGGGCTGAATCAGTATTACGAAAAACACGCACCTGCACTGGCGGCAAGCGCACTCAATGGTGCTATGGCCGACGCCGGCGTGGCAACGGAGGAATTGGATGCGCTTTTTCTATGCAGTTGCACAGGCTACTTGTGCCCCGGACCGACCAGCTACGTGGCAGAGCAACTCGGGTTGCGCACCGATTGTGTGCTGCACGACGTAATCGGCTTGGGCTGCGGAGCTGCGATCCCGACACTTCGCGCCGCATGCGCTCATCTCGCTGCAAACCCGGACGACAACGTGGCTGTGGTCGCAGTGGAGATTTGCTCGGCCGCGTTTTATCTGGATGACGACCCCGGTGTGCTCATTTCATTTTGCCTCTTCGGAGACGCCGCAAGCGCATCCATCTGGAGCAATGACCCGTCCGGCATAAATGGCAGGCCACTTCACCTCGATCAATTTCGATCACTGCATTATCCGGAACATCGCCAGAAAATCCGCTTCGAAAACAGGCATGGATTTTTGCGAAATCTGCTCGACCGCTCTGTGCCGGCGATTGCCTCCGTCGCGGTGCACGAATTGATGGCTGGCACCCATGCAGAGTCGGTGCTCATCAGCCATCCTGGCGGGCGCGATGTGATGGATGCGATCCAGGTCGAGTGTGCGGGGCAATCGCTGGATGCGAGCCGGGAAACCATGCGTCGCTACGGAAATTGCTCCTCGCCCTCCGTGCTCATCGCACTTGAACTCGACCTCGCATCCAACCCCTCCACCGACCACCGCATGCTCACAGCCTTCGGCGCCGGCTTTTCGTGCCACGGTGCCAGATTGTCGAGCGCGAAGTAGGCGGCTATGTGCGCGTCCAAGTTACAACCCAAGAAGCGTCTTGCACTTTCCGCTAGCCACCCTGTGATCCGAGGGTGTGATTGAAACTTTTGCCGTGAACGCCAACGGAGTTCCCCAAGGTTGACGTGACGAAGGACCGGCTTCCCTGAGCAAAAAGCATTATTCGCATAAACCCCAACGGGCATGGGCGTCAAATGAGGAGTTTCTTTGGCCCAACGGGCCTAAATTCCATAGCCCAGCTCGCAGGGCTGGGTCCACAGAATCATGAGTCTCCGGGCTGAAAGTCCGCGATCCGGTGAGGCAACCCAACACAATCTTCGGAATCGCGACCTTTCAGGCCGCATAGCTCATTTTAAACAGAAACCCGGCCCTTCGAGCCGGGCTATGGAATCCTCGCGCCTTTGGCGCTGTAGCGGATTCAATCACACGAAACAGCCCGATTATTCAAAAAGTTTAGGTTTGCATCCTTGCTATGGAGGGATAGTCTGCACGGCTCGACATGTTTCACCACCAACCAGAAATGAAGATTTTTGCCGGCTCCGCGCACCGTGAGCTGGCGGAGCGCATTTGTAAATCGATTGGCCAGCCGCTGGGCGATGCCACGGTCACTTCCTTTCCCGATGGTGAGACGTTTGTGAAGATTAATGAAAATATCCGCGGCAAAGATGTTTTCATTGTGCAACCCACCTGCCCGCCCACGAATCAGAACCTCATGGAACTGCTCATTATGGTGGACGCAGCCACTCGCGCCAGTGCGGCACGCACTACCGCAGTGATCCCGTTTTTCGGCTATGCACGGCAGGATCGCAAGGACCAGCCACGAGTCCCCATCACCGCAAAACTGGTGGCAAACCTGCTGGTCGCAGCGGGTGTGAACCGCGTGCTGACTATGGATCTGCACGCCCAGCAAATTCAGGGCTTTTTCGATATCCCTGTCGATCATCTCTACGCGCTGCCGGTTTTCTACGATTATCTAAAAACCCACCCCATTGAGGATCTGGTGGTCGTCTCGCCCGATGTCGGCGGTATCAAGATGGCGCAAGCCTATGGCTATGCGCTCAAAACAGATTTTGCCATTGTGGCCAAGCGCCGCAAAAGCGCCACAGAGATCGAGATGCTCAATGTCATCGGCGAAGTCGAAGGCCGCAACGTCCTCCTTGTTGATGACCTCACAGAGACCGCCGGCACCATCACCGGAGCGGCCAAAATCCTCCGGTCCAAGGGCGCTAAAAAAATCTACGCTGGCATCTCGCATGCCGTGCTCACGGACCTCGCGCTGCAACGCCTGCGCGACTCCGATATCGAAGAACTCATCACCACTAACAGCACTCCCGTCCGTAAGGCCGAGGGCTGCCGGATCACCGAACTCTGCATCGCCGGGCTCATGGGAGAAGGGATTCGCCGCGTGCATGATGATGAATCCGTCACGTCGCTCTTTGAAATTAACGATAAATCCATCACTAACTAAACCAACCCTATGTCAAAATCCGCAACCTTAAATGCTGCTGTCCGCGCCACCTCCAATCGCGGTGAAATCAAACAACTCCGCCGCGATGGCGTCGTCCCGGCTGTGATCTACGGCCCGAAGCAGGACCCGACTTCGTTGCAAATTAAAACCCGCGAAATTGAAATCCTCCTCGGCCATGCCGTGGGCGAAAACATTCTTGTGGATCTCTCTATCGACAACGCTGGCAAATCCACCACCACCAAGGCCCTGATCCAGGAGGTGCAGCACCACCCCGTCACCGGTAACATCCTGCATGTCGATCTGATGGCCGTCTCGATGGATGAAAAAATCACCGCACACATTCCTGTCGAACCAACCGGCACTCCGGCCGGGGTCAAGAGCGCTGGCGGATTGCTCGAACAAGGCCTGCGCACCTTTGAGGTGGAGTGCCTCCCTGCTGACCTTCCTGATGTCATCACGGTCGATGTCTCCGCACTGAACATCGGTGATTCTATCCACGTCGAAGGCGTCAAAGTGCCATCCGGCGTGGTCGTTCTTGACAGTCCTGAAGTCACCGTTTTCCATGTGCTCGCTCCCCGCATCGAAGCGGAGCCGGAGCCAGCAGCCGCGGCTGCAGCCCCAGAGGTCATCAAGGAAAAGAAGGTCGAGGATTAATCCATTTCTGAGGATGTCGTGCCTGCCATGCAACCCGTTGGAGATCCGTCGATCCGCATCATTGCGGGGCTCGGGAATCCGGGGCCTGCGTATGACGGGACACGCCACAACATTGGATTTGACGTGCTCAACCACCTTGCACGCCGGCATAGTGCGGATTTCCGCTCGGAGCGCCGGTGGCAATGCATGGCGGCCCGTATTTCACCGGAAGTCCACGTGATCAAGCCCACGACATATATGAACCTGAGCGGACAAGCCACCCACAAGGTGTGCAGCTTTTTTAAAGTGACCCATGCTCAATGCCTCGTTGTGTTTGATGACATTTCGCTTGAGCTCGGGCGTTTGCGGATCCGGAAGTCGGGCTCGGCGGGCGGACACAATGGCATGAAATCGATCCTGCAACACGCAGGCGACGATATCGTGCCACGCATCCGCATCGGCATTGGCGCACCCGCCGGAGTCAAGCCGCTCACCGGCCATGTGCTGGGAAAATTTTCCCCGGCGGAAATAAAATTGCTTCCAGACATCCTTGATCGCGCCGCCGATGCGATTGACACGATCCTCAAATCCGGCATTGACTCCGCAATGAACCTCTACAACCCAAACCCATCAGTATGAAAAACACCCATCGCTACGAATTCCTTCTCACCCTCCGCGCCAAAAATCCGGACGAAGTGAAGATCGCCATTGATAAATTAACCGCAGACGTGGAATCCGACGGAGCTACCGTCGAGCAAGTCCAAAATATGGACCGCCGCAATTTCTCCTACTCCGCCGGTGATATCAGCAGCGGCACTTTTGTGAACTTCATCGTCGTGACCACGCCCGAAGTGGTCGACAAACTACGCGCCCGTTTCAAACTCGACGCCGAAGTGTACCGCCAGCATTGCCAGAAGCTTGCACCGAAAAAAGTAGCGCCCAAGACGGCGGCCTGATAGGGTCATCGACCTATGGCCAACTTCAATAAAGTCATCCTGCTCGGCAACGTCACACGCGATCCCGAGCTCCGATACACCCCCAAGGGCAGCGCCGTTACAGAAGTCGGCATCGCTGTCAGCCGCCAATTCACCGCTGACAACGGCGAGAAACGCGAAGAAACCACGTTTGTGGATGTCACCCTCTGGGGCCGCGTTGCAGAAATCGCCGGCGAATACCTCCGGAAAGGACGCCCGGTTTTGATCGAAGGCAGGCTCCAGCTCGATAGCTGGGAAGACAAACAGTCCGGCCAAAAACGCTCCAAGCTCCGCGTGGTCGGAGAGACAATGCAACTCCTTGGCGGACGTCCCGACGGCGCAGGCGGCGGCTCTGGAGGAGGCAGCAGCAGCGGCGGTTCCTCCTCACGTGGATCGTCGGAAGGCGGAAATTCGCGTTCTGGATTCACCGGTCGCGACAGCGCACCTGTCGAGAATGACATCCCGGAGCCTCCGGATGATGACGAGATCCCGTTTTAATCGGCGGGCTCATTTCAGGTAATACGACAATGGGTATTCTTGCGCTTGAAGACGGCCGGGTGTTTCGTGGCGAATCATTCGGAGCCCCGGTCACATCCCACGGCGAGGTTTGTTTTAACACGTCAATGACTGGCTATCAGGAGATCCTCACCGATCCATCCTACCGCGGCCAGATCATTGCCATGACGCATCCGCACATCGGCAACTACGGTGTAAACCCGCTCGACGTTGAAAATGCGTCCCCTCAAGTGCGCGGATTTGTCATCGAGGAGCTCAGCCCGGTCGTGAGCAACTGGCGCGCGACCGCATCCCTCGATTCCTACCTTGCGGATGCAGGCATTCCCGGATTGCAAGGCATCGACACCCGCGCCCTCACCAAACATCTGCGCGAACGCGGAGCCATGCGGGCCTGCATCAGCGGCCTCGAGCTCAGCGATGAGGAAGCCGTGCAGATCGCGAAAGACGCACCCGGGATTCTGGGAAGCGATTTCGTGCGCGAAGTCACCGCCACGGAATCCTACGACTGGGATCCCGCCGAAGACCTGAGCCGTGAATGGACACTGGTGCAGGGCACACAGCCAGCGGCAGAAGGAATGATGCCGGATGTATTTCTCCCACTGCCACCCGCTGAGCATTTCATCGTGGCCTACGATTACGGTGTGAAAAAAAATATCCTGCGGAACCTGAGGCAGCATGGATTTCAAGTGCGCGTGGTGCCCGCTTTAACGCCGGTTGAGGACGTGCTCGCCATGAAACCCGACGGTGTGTTTCTCACCAACGGCCCCGGCGATCCTGCGGCGCTGGACTATGCGCACAAAACCGCAAAATCTCTCGCAAACGAGCTGCCGGTTTTCGGAATCTGTCTGGGCTGTCAAATCCTGGGCATTGCTTATGGCGGCACGACCTTCAAACTCAAATTTGGTCATCGCGGTGCCAACCAACCCGTGAAAAATCTGCTCACCGGAGCAGTCGCCATCACGTCTCAGAACCACGGCTTTGCACTCGAAGCCGCGAGCCTGCCTGATTGCCTCGAAGTCACTCACCTGAATCTCAATGACGGAACAGTCGCCGGAATCCGCCATCGTGAGTTGCCTGTGTCGGCTGTGCAGTTCCACCCCGAGGCATCGCCTGGTCCACATGACGCTCAGGATTTCTTTGGCGAGTTTGCCAATCTCATTGCGTCCCGCAAAAAATCTGTTTAGCTTGAAGGTATGGCAAAGCTAATTATTGAGCTCCCGGATTCCCCCGCAACCACTTTTGAACTGGAAGCAGAAAACATCACGATTGGTCGTCTGCCCGAGAACACGATCCAGATTGAAGATGCCTCTGTTTCGAGCAATCACGCGGAGATCACTTTCAGCAACGGCATTTATACCCTCACGGATCTGGAGTCCACCAATGGCACCCGCCACAATGGCAGCCCGGCCACGATAGTTACCCTCAATGACGGCGATAGCATCCGCTTCGGCAAAATCACTGCCGCATTTCAGTCCCAACAAACGGGCAACGCAATTCCTCTTCCGGCGACTTCCGAGCTGGAAGCTGTGGTTGCAGATACCAGTTCCAAACCCTCAAGTTTTTCAAACGCCTCCCCTTTCAAACGCCAGGCGCAAAAAGAAAAAGACCTCACACCGGTTTTCTTCGGTGCGGCCGCAGTAGGCATACTCGCTCTCGGAGTAGCACTCTTACAGGTCTACAATCTCCAGCCTCCTCAATAGAGAGTAGCTTCATTCGTCTTTTCGAAACCGGCAACGCTGCTCAGTGCCTTGCCAAATGAGACCGCCAGCCGGCGAGTAGTCCGTATTTTGGTGAGAAAATATACGCCAGTAAAAATTGACCGCCCAGCAGCAGCACGATAGTGGCGCCGGTGCGGATATCCAGCCAGTTGGAAACAAAGATGGCTGCCACTGCGGTGAATGATCCCAGAAATCCGCCGCCCCAGAAAAGCACCCGCGGCGAATTCGCAAATTGATAAATCGTCGCCGCCGGAGCTACCAGCAGCCCCAGCGACAAAATATAACCCACCGCCTGCAGGGAAGTCACCAGCGACAGAATGATCAAGCCCATCAGCAAGTAATTCAGCCCCCGCACCGGCACACCCTGCGATGCCGCCACAGCGGACTCAAACATTGTGAGCAGCAGCGGGCGCTGGCACAACGTGAGCACAGTGAGCACCAGCGCACTGATCCAAAAGGCCGCCCAAAGATCGCTGTCCGAAAGCCCGAGAATGTTTCCAAAGAGCCAATCTTCGAGATCTACCCGTTGCGGCATGCGATCCAGCAAGAGCAGCCCTCCTGAAAAGGCGCTTGTATACAAAATCGCCAGCGCCGTATTCCCATCAATGCGCGAAGTCCGCGACACCAGCACCGCCCCAAGCCCGACCAGCAGCGCCGCAAACAGCGCTCCCAGAAACGCGCTCAAAGTCGAAAGACCCGCAATCAGAATCCCCACCGCGATCCCCGGCAACAACGCATGCGAGAGCGACCCGACCATCAACGCCGTGCGTCGTAGCACAATGTACCCGCTGAGATATCCATTCGCAAATCCGATCATCGCACCGGCAAGGATTGCCTTTTGATTGAACGTGAATGTCAAAAATTCCGGCATCATAGGGAATTCGAGGGAATATGGGTTAGAACGTGTGAAGGTAATCCGTCAGCCACCACAGTGCGATTGAGCAACACCGCATGATTAAAAATATCGGCCACAGTTTTGAGATCGTGATGCGACGCGATGACCAGATGGCCCGTCGATGCGAGTTCCCGCAACTGCTCAGCAAAAGCCTCCTGTGATGGCAAATCCAGGCCGCTGAATGGCTCGTCCAATAATAAAATATGCGCCTCCTGTGCAAGCGCCCGCGCAAGGAATGCCCGTTGTTGCTGGCCACCAGACAACTCCGCGATTTGCCGCTGTTGCAGATCCTGCAACCCAAGCACCTCCAGCGCCCGGTCCACCGAGGCGTGATCCGCTTTGCCAAATTTTCCGAACCAACCCGTGTGCACAAACCGCCCCATTTCTGCGAGTCCGCGCACGGTGATCGGGAATTGCCAATCCACGTCCTCGCGCTGCGGCAAGTAGCCGACTTCGTGGCAGTGTTTTTTTAGATCATCGCCCGACCATGTGATCGTGCCGGTTGCCGTTTGCAGCAGTCCAGCGATGGCTTTGAGTAACGAGCTCTTGCCAGTGCCATTGCGTCCCAGCACCGCCACCGATTGGCCACAATGAAATTGCAGATCCACATTCTCCAACGCGCAGACTTTGCCGTAATGCACATGCAGGTTTTTCACGCGCAATTCATGATGCGCATGTTCTTTGTGCGGAGTGTCGATGACCTCATTCATGGATCGGAATGGACAGCCACGCATCCAGCGCACCAGTTGCCCACAGTGTTTTAACAAAAGTTTCCGCCCCATCCGGCTCCATCCTCACTTCAACGGCGGTCTCCGGAAATCCCGCATCCCACTGCGCCTCGATGCGCACGTCGGAAGCGCCGGATTTTTCTACCACCAATTGCACCGCGTCGTCCCAGCGAGTTTCCCCTTCTGTGATTTCCGCCTCAAAGACGACCCGTTCATCATTGTCAAGCAGACGCACTGATTGCGGTGGATGCGCGAACCTCAGCGTTACAAAGCCTTCCACCAACGCGCGATCCGGCACGTCCACGCCGGACTCTTCTGCTTGCGCGGGCGCTGATCCCGTGAGCACGTGCAACGGGTAGGCCACCGCGCCGAACAGGCACAGAACGAAGATAGCTTCCAGAATGGGGAGTGATTTCACAGCGAGGGCGATTCCAACAGAAAAGCCCTTTTACTTCAATGCTTCCACAATCGCACTCACATTATGCCGGATCATTCCTTCAAAAGTCCCCGCACTTCCTGTCCCGGTGCCATCTGCTATGAGCGGCTTTCCAGTTTTGACTCCGGTCTCACGCACCATGGATTCCAAGACCCTCGGGTTCGCCGATTGCTCGGGGAAAATCGCCTTCACGTTGTTGTCACGAATGACTCCGATTGTCTCCGCCAAGTACGCGGGTGAGGGATTGCTCTCGGCATTTAATCCTTGCACGGGAGCGGATCGGAATCCGAACTCGTCGCAAAAATATCCAAAAGCCGCATGCGCAGTGACCAGGATGCGATCCTTGCGTGCGACCTGTGCCAGCTCGCTGCGAGCCCAATCCCGCAACCCGTCGAGCTGCCGCGAATAAGCTTGGGCTTTCGCCGTGTAGGCATCCTTGTTTGCCCCGTCGATCCGGCCAAGCTCACGCGCCAGCAACCGGGCTGCGCGTTGCATATTTGAAACGCTATGCCACCAGTGTGGATCCAGCGACCCATGCGCGTGCACCGGACAACACACATACAGTGGCCCGTGCTCGATGCGGAGCGACGGAATGTTCCGCCC
The DNA here is from genome assembly GCA_041748815.1 of Chthoniobacterales bacterium. GTDB lineage: Bacteria > Verrucomicrobiota > Verrucomicrobiia > Chthoniobacterales > CAKUMP01 > JBGTCP01. The sequence goes on along the minus strand of JBGTCP010000396.1, from coordinate 10,885 downwards.
CACCTCAAAGATCTCCTGGCCTCCTTGCAGATTTGATTTCAAGCGCGGCAGGTATGTCTCCAGTTCTTTGCCCGATGCCAGGATGAGCCTTGCATCGCGAATGCGCGCCAGATCACCCGGCGACGGATCAAATTCATGAGGATCAGCCCCCGCGCGCAGCAGGCTCACAACTTCCACATGCTCGCCCCCCACACGCTGCGCGAGGTCAGTGAGGAGCGGATGCAAGGTCGCCACTTTCATCCCGGCAGCATTCACCACAGGCGTTGCCAGCAACGCCGCGCTGAGAAAGCAAACAAGTATAAAAAGTTTTCTCATTTATCGCACCTCGGGACCGCCCCAGTTGAAGCCAACCTGAAGGTAGACCGCGTGCTCATTGCCAAATTCGGACGAGTTGATGAAATCATACTGCACACGGGCATAGGCTGTGCGTTGGGCATTCAAGCCCACCGTCAAATTCGGAGAGACGCGGAACCGGCTGTCCAGATCCATAGCACCGATACCCGAAACATAATCAAAGCGCAACCCGGCTTCCAGATAGTCGTTGAATCCGTATGCAAGCGACGAGTAAAACCCAGCTTCATCCAAGTTGGCGCGACGGCTCTCATCATCATGGTTGTCGTCGTCATGCTCCTCATGGATTTCGCCGCTCACAGCTGCGATGTGGCGGTAGAAAACCTCATTACGCCAACGGAAGTAACTGCCACCAGCCTGGTAGCCATTCTGACGCCACAGATATTCATATCCTAGACCGTAGATCTGCGTCGTTCGTCCAAACTCGTTGTCGCCAAATGCAGCACTCAGCGTGAAGCGGTTCTGATGGAAATCATTCGCATCCCACTGAGCGAAGTAATGGATGCCAAAGATTTCATCGGTAAACTCTGCCCCTTCAGCTTCAAACTCAGGTTCGTCGTGGTCATCATGCCCGTGATCATGGCCATCATGTCCAAGAGTTTGACCAAATGAAATCGACAGCGCCGAACGCGTGAACGCAGGCACCATCCATGTCAACTCGCCACCCTCAGTGATAAGCTCGCCTTCCTGAAGAAACCGCCCGTTCGTGAGGTTCTGATTCACAAAATTCCATGCGTGGTTGTGCAGCGCATTTTGAAATCCGAAGCGATTAAAAAACCGGCCGCCGCGCAACTCAAATCCGCCCGGCAGGTTTACTAATTTCAAAAATGCCTCCTCAAGCTCTCCGTCAAGTTCCCCTTCCGCATCCGTGTAAGCCGAGTAAACTGCGAACCCCTCAATGTAATCCCCCAGCCGCAGCGAAAGACCAAACTCCAGTGCCTGCAAAGTCAAAGTGGTCTGAGGATCATGATGCCCCTGAGCCAGCTCTTCAAACTCGCCCGTCGTCCCACCCAACACGCCCGCGCCATGGAACTGAGGGAATAAAATCCCGCCCAGCGAAACACCCTCACCCGTCAACCAATCCACCCCGGAAGCAGTGGATTCCAAGGTAAGAGGAACTTTCACATCCTCCCCGGCAACAGCTGATGACACCCCGGAAAGGCCGACAACGGCCGCGCCAGCTAACGCAAAATTTTTGAGACAAATTTTCATAAGAGGTCTGGAAGTAAACCGCATTCCAGCCCCGCGCAAGCACTTTCTTGCAAAAATTTATATTTAGCCTAAATATGTCCAATTAACGCATCTCGGTGTCAATATCTCAAGCCCGAGGGAGCGTGATTTCCTGGAGCTGATTTTGATATTTGCCCGCCCGGTCCAAATAGGAGGTCGAGCACGGCTCACCTTGAAGGAAAAGAATTTGCACAATGCCCTCGCCTGCATAGATCCGGCAATCTGCAGCACTCGCATTTGAAAACTCCAACGTGAGATGCCCCTTCCAACCCGCCTCTGCCGGCGTGACGTTCGCAATGATCCCGCACCGCGCGTAAGTGCTTTTCCCCACGCAGATTGCCGACACATTGATCGGCAAATGTAGTTGCTCGACTGCAACGCCCAACCCGTAGCTCCGCGCCGGCAACACAAAATACTTACTCTTTCCGTCCTTAATCAAATCCGCCGACTCCAGATTTTTCGGATTAAACGCCTTCGGATCCACGACCGTCCCCGGCACATGCCTGAAGACCTTAAACTCCGCGCCCGACAGCCGCAGATCATATCCGTAACTGGATAGCCCATACGACAACACCTTCATATCCTTCACGCGTGAAACATGACGGTTCGCAAACGGCGTGATCATCCCCCGCCGGGCATAGTGAGCAATTTGTTGGTCATTCAGAAGCATGCCCGCATTCATAACGCACCCCAGGTGTGGCTGCACCTCAAAAAGAAGTGTTGGCCCAATTCACCAAAACCGGCCCCACCAAAAACGCTCCCGAAAACAACCAGTCCTGGCCCCTGAGAGTCGCAACTCTCAGGGGTTTTTTATTCCCTTCAGCTCTCTGCTCAAAAGCCCAATCCCAGGCCGTTGGGTTTTTCTCGTCAAAACGATTTCAATTTGGCAAAATTGAAGACTTGTGACCCTACCCCAATTCTCATTCATCCCAAGAATCAACAGCACGGTTTCATCACTCAGGGGCGCCACAACTAAAGAGTCGGAGCTGCTGGCACGGAGCCGCTGCTTGTGCCCCCCACAAGAAAACCATTGCTCACCATCTACCTCGGATAAATGACATTTCCACCCTCAAACCATTCCGGCCTGCGAGACAACCACACGAGGGGAACTGTCGCTGACTTTATCCGCGAGAAGAGCCAAACCGGCTCGCAGCTCTCCATTGTCTCCGCCTACTTCACCATTTACGCCTACGACGCTCTCAAAGAGGAGCTTGAGCGCATCGACCACCTCGACTTTCTTTTCGGCGAACCCTCCTTCGTAAACCGCCTCGACCCCAGCAAGACTGAGAAGAAAGCCTTCATTATCGATGCGGACGGCTTGGAGCTTGCCAACAAGCTCCAGCAAAAACGCGTTGCTAGGGAGTGCGCCGATTGGATTGAGCGCAAGGTGGACATCAAGACCATCAAGCAATCCAATCTTCTACACGGGAAGATGTATCATGTCGCCACCGCCGGGGTGGAAGACGCCATTCTTGGGAGTTCTAACTTCACTGTTCGTGGCCTCGGTCTTGGCACTGCCGGCAACAACATCGAGTTGAATCTGATCGTGGATGGCAATCGCGACCGTCAGGAACTCAAGCAATGGTTCGACGAGCTTTGGGGCAATGAGGCGCTCGTGAAAGACGTGAGGCAGGAAGTTCTGAACTACCTCAAGCAGCTCTACGATAACAACACACCGGAGTTTATCTATTACAAAACGCTCTTCCACATTTTCGAGAAGTTCCTCGGCGACGTTGGCAAGACAGACGCGGACTTGGGAAAGACCAGCCTCTTCGAGACCGGAGTCTGGAAAGCACTCTTCGAGTTCCAGAAAGACGGAGCCAAAGGTGCCATCAACAAAATCCTCCGCCACAACGGCTGCATCATCGCGGACAGTGTCGGTCTGGGAAAAACCTACGAAGCGCTTGCTGTCATGAAATACTTCGAGCTGAAGAATGAGCGAGTCCTCGTTCTTTGTCCGAAGAAGTTGCGGAGCAACTGGACTGTCTATCGGGAAAACACGCCCCTGAATCCCTTTTTGGATGACCGCTTTCGATACGATGTGATTTCGCACACAGACCTGAGTCGCGAAACAGGCTTCTCCGGCAACATTGACCTCACTCCGGGTTACCACAATTGGAACAACTACGACCTTATCGTTATCGACGAGTCGCACAACTTCCGCAACAACACTCCCGGCAAGAAGGACGAGGAAGGGAACATCATCCGGAAGAGCCGCTACCAGCGACTCATGGACGACATCATCAAGTCCGGCGTCCGCACAAAGGTTCTTCTTCTCTCCGCCACCCCGGTCAACAACGACCTCAAAGACCTCCGCAACCAGCTCTACTTCCTAACCGAGAATCGCGACGACGCCTTCGCAGAATCCATCGGCGTCGGCAGCCTCAAGGAAACCCTCGCCACCGCGCAAAAGGTCTTCTCGCTGTGGGCAAGAAAGCAAACCCACGAGCGGAAAACCGGTGAACTTCTGGAAAAGCTCAATGCCGCCTTCTTCAAGCTCCTCGACGAACTGACCATCGCCCGCTCACGGAAGCATATTCAGAAATACTACAAGGCTACCATCGCTCAGCTCGGCGGATTTCCGAAGCGCGAGAAGCCCGTTTCCATTTACCCCGAGATTGACCTGCGCGGGCGCTTCCTTTCCTACGACAAGCTCAACGACGAAATCGTCGGCTACAAACTCGCGCTATTCAACCCGTCACGTTTCGTCATGCCCGAGCACAAAGCCGAATACGAAAAAGAGGGGGCGTTTCCGTTCACGCAAGGCCAGCGCGAAACCTTCCTCATCGGCATGATGAAGGTAAACTTTCTGAAGCGCCTCGAAAGCTCTGTGAAATCGTTCGAGATCACAATGGAGCGAACCATCGCCAAGATCGAGAGCCTGGAAAAGAAGATCAAAAACTTTCAAGAGTTGCCCAAGCAGAACCCCGAATCCGAGGAGCTGGAGCTGGAACTCGACGACCCCGGCCACGACGAAGACCTCGACGAAGCCATGCAGGTTGGCGGTAAACTGAAATACCGATTGGACCATCTCCGCCTGGACGACGAAGACGGCAAAGAAGGTTGGCTCAAGGCGCTGAAACGCGACAAAGACCAACTCCGCATCCTATACAATGCCGCGCAGGACGTCACACCGGAGACGGACGCCAAGTTGGCTGAACTCAAAAAGCTCATCGCAGCCAAGGTGGCCAAACCCACGATGAACAAACAAGGCGAGCCGAACCGAAAGATCCTCGTGTTCACGGCCTTCGCCGACACTGCCACCTACCTCTACGAGTCGCTCCTCGAATGGGCACACAAGGAGCTTGGCATTCATATGGCCCTCGTCTGCGGCGGCGGTGACACCCGCGCCACTTTTGGCAATAGCGCATACGATCAAATCCTTACCAACTTCTCTCCGCGAGCAAAGAACCGCGCCAAGATCCCCTCCATGCCACAACAGGGCGAGATCGACCTGCTCATCGCGACAGACTGCATTAGCGAGGGCCAAAACCTTCAAGACTGCGACTACCTCGTCAACTACGACATCCATTGGAATCCCGTCCGCATAATCCAGCGCTTCGGACGTATCGACCGAATCGGCAGCGTCAATTCTGAGGTCCACCTTGTGAACTTCTGGCCTACCGAGGACCTCAACAAATACATCAATCTCAAAAACCGCGTCGAAGCCCGCATGGCCCTCGTGGACCTCTCGGCGACCTTCGCCGACAATCCTTTGGAAAATGCAGAAATCGAGGACATCATTTCCGATGACCTTCGCTACCGCGACAAGCAGCTCCTCCGGCTCAAGGACGAAGTTCTCGACCTCGAAGACCTCGGCGACAGCGTCTCCCTCACCGAGTTCACCCTCGACGACTTCCGCCTCGAACTCCTGAAATACATAGAGGCGAACAAGGCCGCCCTCGAAGCAGCGCCCTTCGGCCTCTACACCTGCGTCCCACCTCACCCCGACTACAAGGTTATCGGACCCGGCGTCATCTTCTGCTTCCGCTTGGAGGGCCAGCGCGGCGGAGAAGCCGACGCCAAGCCCACACCGACCGAGTCCATCAACCCGCTTCATCCCTACTTCCTCGTTTACTTGCTCGACGACGGCAATGTCCGCTTTGGCTTCGCTCACCCCAAGCAGATTCTCGACATCTACCGCGTTCTTTGTTCCGGCAAAGCGGAAGCTAACTCCCAGCTCTGCAATCTATTCGACCAGGAGACCAACCACGGCAGCGACATGAAAGTCTATGATGCCCTGCTCAAAAAAGCCGTGGATTCTCTTGCCAGCACCTTCCGCAAACGTGCAGCCTCCGGCCTCCAGTCGGGTCGCGGTTTCGTCCTTCCCAATGCACAGGAACAGGTCCACGAAAAGACCGACCTCGAACTCGTCACATGGCTTGTTATCAAGGAGGGAGAGTGAAAGCAAAAAAACCGGCCAAGCCAGCCGTTGCAGTTTCTGCAAAGGAACTTGCAGGAATATACGAGCGCATCCGGGAAATTCTGGAGTCCGCAAGAGCTGGTGTGGCCCGGACTGTCAACACGATGCAGGTCGTGGCGAACTGGCTGATTGGTCGCGAGATTGTGGAGGAAGAGCAGCGAGGCAGGAAGCGTGCAGGCTATGGCCAACATTTGGTAGCCGAGCTATCCCGAAGGCTTACGTCCGACTTTGGCAAGGGCTACTCAGTCACAAACCTGGAGCATTTCCGCGACTTTTACATCACATATCCTGATCTTATTCCGGCTCAAATTTCCCACGCAGTGCGTGGGGAATTGGTGATCGGTCACACGGAGGGTGACCAGACATGGTTTCCGGGCAAGCTTCATTCGAATGTCTCCTGGACCCACTATCGAACTCTTCTGCGAGTGGATTCCCCCGATGCCCGTGCCTTCTACGAAATCGAGTCGATTAAAAACAACTGGTCCGCCCGCGAGTTAGAACGCCAGAGGAACAGCCTGCTTTTTGAACGTCTCGCCAAGAGCCGCGACAAAACAGGCCTCATGAAGCTCGCCACGAAGGGCCAGGAAATCGCATCGCCCTCTGACGTTTTCAAAGACCCGGTCGTTATCGAATTTCTCGGCCTGCCGGAATCTCATCGCCTTGTTGAGTCCGACCTGGAACAGGCACTCATTAACAACCTGCAAGCCTTCCTCCTGGAGCTCGGCAAAGGCTTCGCCTTCGTCTCCCGGCAGGAACGGATCACGCTCGACGGCGACCATTTCTACATCGATCTCGTGTTCTATCACACCATTCTGAAGTGCTTCGCCCTGATTGATCTCAAGGTTGGCAAACTCACCCATGGCGACCTTGGCCAGATGCAACTCTACGCGAATTACTTCGACCAGGAGCGCCGCACCGAGGGCGATAATCCGACACTCGGTCTCATCCTCTGCACCGATAAAAACGATGCCGTCGTGAAATATCTCCTCGGTCCTGACCAATCGAAAAAGATCTTCACCAGCCGTTACAAACTCCACCTGCCCACGGAAGCCGAACTGGCCACGGAGCTGAAACGCGAACTCAAAGAACTCCAGTAATGCCCGACCTTCGTTCCGACATCCAATCTGCCCTCGCGGGATTCCTAAGCGTGGGAGGGGCGGCCAGTCCCTCATCTTCCACAACTCAGGGGCAGGCTGCCCCTGCCACCCTCAAAGAAGCTGCCACCGGCCTTCTGGCCACTCTTGGCTACACCAGTGACCGGATCCTGGATTTCGATTCCATCGAGGCCTTTTGCGAGCAGTTTGATCCCGAGGGAAAACTGAACCATTCCTCCGCGCTTAAAGCAGATTGGAAATCCGTCGATATACTCTTCCAGCTCACCGACAGCGAATTGTCCAGGACCTACTCCCTGTTCGAGGAAAAGGACATTCAGCAGGGGCTCATGAAGTCCTATCTCTTCTTCGCCATCGAGCTAACCGGTGACCACTACGCCCGGGGCAGGCTCACCGCGCTGGCTCGTCAGCTCAACCGTCTCTTTCCCATGCCCGTCATGGTGCTCATCAAGCACCTCACAGATCATAAACCCGTCCTCTCCATCGCTGTCATCAACCGCCGCCAGAATAAGGTGAGCACTGACAGAGACGTGCTCGGCAAGGTCACCATCATCCGCGACATCTCCCTTGCCGAACCCCACCGTGGCCACCTCGACATTCTCGACTCCTTCGCCGTTGAGAATCTCGTCCACCCCGAGAGGAAGCCGATCCAGGATTTTGATACACTCCACGCGGCATGGGAGCGCATTTTCAACGTCGAGTTGCTCAACAAGAACTTTTACGACGAATTGGCCAATTGGTTTTTCTGGGCAAAGAAACATGCACACTTTCCTCTATACGATGCACAAGCTGACAAATACGACCTTTTCCGGGATACGGAGAAAGTAAAAGAACATGAGGCAAAGAATCTCATTCGTCTGCTCACCCGCACGCTCTTTGTCTGGTTCATTAAGGAGCGCGGATTGGTTCCAGCTTCACTCTTTAACCCTGCCGAACTCAAAAACGCGGTCTTAAAAGCCTTTGATCCCGAATCCAAGGATACCAACTTTTACAAAGCTATTCTGCAGAACCTGTTCTTTGCCACTCTCAACAGGACCCGTGGAGAACGTGAATTCCGTAAAGAGGGTCAACATCAGAACATCACCACACTCCTCCGTTATCAGGACAAACTCAGTTCTCCGTCAGATTTTGTTCACACCATCGAATCCTCAACCCCTTTTCTCAATGGTGGACTTTTTGAGTGCCTTGATCGACCGCACCCGACCAAAGTGGGACCACAGGGCGGCAAAGTGATTATTTACGAGGACGGGTTCTCCGACCGCAAGGACAACCCGTTGCTGCTCCCCGACTTCCTGTTCTTTGGCAGGACGCGCACTGAAGATCTTTCCGGCGAGGATTCCTTCGGGCTGCCGGGCAAACGCACTGCAAAAGTCCGCGGTCTCATCCATATCCTCGACAGCTACAAGTTCACCATTGTTGAGAATACTCCGATCGATCAGGAAATAGCGCTCGACCCCGAGCTTCTCGGTCAGGTCTTTGAGAACCTCCTTGCCTCCTACAACCCGGAAACCAAGACCACGGCACGCAAGCAAACCGGCTCCTTTTACACACCCCGCACCATCGTCGACTATATGGTCGACGAGTCTCTCAAGGCCCACCTCTCTGCTGCTCTGGTCAAAGATGCCGACATGCGCGAGACCGATGCCCGGGCCGGGCTCGACATACTCTTCGCCTACACGGAGCGGGAACACGCCTTCACTGCGCCCGAAGTCGACGTCCTCATCCACGCCATCGATTCCTGCAAAATCCTTGATCCTGCCTGTGGCTCCGGTGCATTTCCAATGGGCGCTTTGCAGAAGCTTGTTTACATTCTTAGCAAGCTCGATCCGCGGGACGAACTTTGGCAGCGCCGTCAGCTTGCCAAGGTGAACAAGCTGAACGAAGCGGCGCAGGACATCGACGACGCCACATTCCGCGAACGCGCCATTGCCGACGCTGAGGCACAGAAACGCGACATCGAGGAAGCATTTGCAAACAACGAACTCGGCTACGGGCGCAAACTCTACCTCATCGAAAACTGTCTCTACGGCGTGGACATCCAATCCATCGCCACCCAGGTCACCAAACTGCGTTTTTTCATCTCCCTCGTGGTCGACCAGATCGTCGACCCGCAGCGCGAGAATTTCAATGTGCGCCCGCTGCCCAACCTCGAAACGAAATTCGTTACCGCCGACACCCTCATCCAAATCGAAAAACCGGCCAAGCAGGGCGCACTTTTTGAAGTGGCGGAAGTCAGCAAGCTCCAAGGTGAACTCAAACGCGTTCGCCACGCTCTTTTTAGCGCTAAGACACCTCCCACCAAAAGTAAGTATCGGCAAGAAGACAAAGACTTGCGTGGACAAATCGCCCAGGAGCTCAAAACAAACCGCTGGTCCAGTGATGCCGCCGCCAAACTCGCCGCATGGGATCCCTATGATCAGAATGCCAGCGCCCCTTACTTCGATCCGGAATGGATGTTCGGCCTCAAGGACTTCGATATCGTCATCGGCAATCCGCCGTATGTGCAGATCCAGAAATTTCCGAAGCAGCAAAAGGACAGGTGGGTTGCCCAGAACTTTCAGACTTACGCTGCCACCGCCGACATCTACTGCCTCTTCTACGAGCGCGGTGCCCAGCTCCTCCGCGAAGGCGGTCAGCTGGCCTACATCACCTCCAACAAATGGATGCGGGTGGGCTACGGCGAGCAGTTGCGTGCATTTCTGTCCAGGGAAGTTGATACACACGCCGTCCTTGACTTCGGCATGGCGCAAAACTTTGGTGCTGCCACGACCTACACCTGCATTACACAGTTCACCCGTCAACCGTCCCAACAAAACCTCCGCACCTGCTACGCCACTGACGACAAAGCCGCAATGCGCGATCCAGCGGGTTACTTCGCGGATAACGCCGTCGTCCAAAATGATCTCTCCGACCTCCCCTGGGTCATCCTGCCGCCCGAGCGCCACGCCATTAAAAAGCAGGTAGAAGCCCAGGGCATACCACTCGCCAAATGGGATATTGCTATCAATTATGGCATCAAAACCGGCTTCAACGACGCCTTCTACCTTACCCAGGGACAGCGCGACGCCTTCGTTGCCGAAGACCCCCGCTTCGCCGATTATCTGGTGCCTCTTCTGCGTGGTCGGCATGTCAGCCGTTATGCCACCAAATGGGATGGGACTTGGATGATCAATTCCCATAATGGCGTCAAAACTCAAGGCATTCCACCCGTTGATTTAGCGCAAGAATGTCCACCACTCTTTCGACATCTTACGCAATGGGAAACTGAACTCCGCAAGCGCCAGGACAAGGGAGATCATTGGTCGAACCTACGGAATTGCGCCTATGTCGAGGAATTCTCAAAACCGAAGATTATCTATCCCAACATGACAAAATTCCTGCCGTTCTACTACGACCAGGACGATGGGTTTTTTACAAATGACAAAGGATTTATTCTCTCCAGCACGGGCGACTCGATCACGTACCTGACAGCTTTTCTTAACTCATCTCTCTTCAAGTGCTGTTTTCGCGATAATTTCCCGGAACTGATGGGGAATACCTATGAAGTCAGAAAAATTTTCATGGACATCCTCCCAGTTCGTAAACCTAGCCCGGCCGAAGCCGACCTCTTTGAGAAACTGGTCCCACTGGTGCAGTTTGCCTGGAAAGCGCAACTGGCTAGCGCCGCCGCTTTCATCGAAGGCCTCATCGACGCCTGCGTGATGGAGTGCTACTTCCGCGAGCACATGGACGATCTCGACCTGCTCCTCCATGACGCCGTCGCCCCGCA
>JBGTCP010000395.1:0-5275 GCA_041748815.1 Chthoniobacterales bacterium | reverse complement strand
GTTCGGAGGATGGATTCTACGAACTTGAATGTGAGACATCTAACAAGGCGGACGGCTGAATCCGGTCCACAACTCACAATTTCCCAATTCATCCAACCATGAAAGGTTGCAGCAGAATAACTCCGAGATAAGGATCAATATTTCGCTTGAATAGCGTAGAAATCTACGCTATCCATTTTACACATGAAAGGTGAATTAACCGACAAGCAGGCAGCGGTTTTAGATTTTATCGAGCAGTACCACAGGGATCGGCAAACTTCGCCGACGCTGGACGAAATCCGGGAGCATTTCGGCCTCAAAAGTTTATCGTCGGTGCGAACTCATCTGCGTTTGATTGAGCAAAAGGGCTATTTGGCGAGGGAAGCGGGCAAGGCCCGGTCGCTGAAGGTATTGCGGCCTGACGGGGCTTGGCCCAAAGATGCCTCAGTATCCGTCCCGCTACTTGGACGGATTGCTGCCGGAATGCCGATATTTGCCTTGGAGCACGTGGAGGACATGCTGGCCTTGCCCCGGCTGTTTTTTCGCGGGCGGAAGCTTTTTGCGGTGCGGGTCGAGGGGGAGAGCATGGTAGGCGCTGGCATTCTGGACGGCGATGTCGCAGTCATCCGGGCTCAAACCGATTGCGAGGATGGTGCAATCGCTGCGGTCGTTTTGGACGAAGAAGCCACACTCAAACGGGTCTATCGAACTCCGGAAGGCCTCACGCTGCGGGCGGAGAATCCCGCGTTTCCGGATCGTTTGATTTCAAAGGAGAATGGCGGGCGCTCAGTGCGGATAGCCGGAGTACTGGCAGGAGTCATCCGAGGGGGACTGTAAGGTGAAGACTGCCTCAAAGAGTCCGGCCTTACTTCGCACCTTAGCTCCCTACGGGGTGCCAGAAAGACGTGTGCATATGCTTGGAGGTGAGGTGACTGCGGATGACTTGGGCTTTCTTGATCTTTTTAAATTGCCTGTAGACGCACCGGAAGGAACGAAGGCTATCCGTCCGGACGCGGTGGTGGAGACGGACACCGGAGCGGTTCTTTATGTAGTTGATGAGAAACGGATGTTTGCAGGCAAAGGCTCGGAAGAGGCTCAATTAAAATATTTGCGAGAGACGTTGGCTTCGCGTGGCAGCAACGGGCATTTGGCACTTTTGCGGCCTGGCGAATTGGTTGTGATGCCGATCACTTTACAAAAATCCGCTCCCACGTCTGTCACGATAGAGGGCGATTCACCTATTGCCGGAAGCTTTTTTGCCGCATTTTCGAATGGGCTTCTATTGGGGGAGAAATCCACACGGGCGACAGCGGACTACGTCTTTGAGGCGATGTTCAAGCTGGTTTGGAGTGTTGCCGACCGCCTGGCGAAATTGCGCATCAGGCGGACAGATGTGCTCTCGTTGGTAGGTCGGGCGCTGTTTTTTCGGTTTTTAAAGGATCGGGATATTGTTCGTGATACGGATGTAGCAGTGGTCCTGCCTCGCGCAAACTCTATCCTTGAGGCATTCGACACGGCGGCGAATGCCGATGCTACCTGCCGCTGGTTGGATCAGACTTTCAATGGCGATCTGTTGCCGTTGTCCGGCTCTGGTGAAACATATTTTACTGAGTTGGGAAAGCGCACCGGCAATCGGCTCTTTTTTCACTTGCGGGCAATCATCGAAGGCACTGAGCCCGTAGGTGACGAGGGCTACCAGCTTCCACTCGCGTTGGATTTCGGAGCATTTGACTTCGCTCATGTTCCGGTCGGGTTGCTCAGCCAGGTTTATGAACGCTTTGCTTGGGAGTGGGAAAGGGAAACGGCCAAGAGCACCAGCGTGCATTACACCCCGCGTCATCTCGCGCAATTGATGGTAAATGAGGCTTTTGACGGCTTGCAGAATGCGGAACACGTGCGCGTGCTCGATCCGGCTTGCGGAGCCTCTGTTTTCCTGGTTCTCGCCTTCCGGCGGCTGTATCAAGAACGCTGGAAAGCTACTGGCAAGCGTCCGCAAACCCGTGAAATCCGCCAGATACTGGAAACTCAATTGGTGGGCTTCGACATCAATGAATCGGCTATCCGTTTGGCTTCCCTTAGTCTTTATCTGACGGCGATCGAACTGGATCCCAACCCCGTGCCACCTGAGAAACTCCACTTTAAACCATTGAGGAATAAGGTGCTGTTCAATTTCCGGCGCGAGGACGAGATGGATAGCAAAGGTGCCGTTGCCGGAAGTCTGGGAGAGACGGTGCCAGCATCGTTTAATGGTGTGTTTGATCTCGTGCTGGGGAACCCTCCCTGGACCAGCCTCGATAAAAAAGAAACCGCGTTGGCAAACGTCTTCAACCATTTAAGTAAGCGAATTATTGAGGCACGTCCTGCGCCGGGGGCCCCGAAGCTGTCGCGCGATTACATTAACCCGGATCGCACGCCCGATCTGCCGTTTCTCTGGCGGTCCACCGAGTGGTGCAAGCCCGGCGGACGCATCGCCCTCGCATTGCCCGCAAGCATCTTGCTGAAACAGGAGGACATTCCTTCACAGGCTCGGCAAACTCTGTTTCGTTTGGTCGAAGTCAACGGCATCATCAACGGAACCAACCTCTCCGATACCAAAGTGTGGGAGAAGATGAACCAGCCCTTTATGCTGCTTTTTGCCACCAACCGGGTGCCGAAAGAAGATCATCGGCTACGCCTCATCACGCCCCATTTGGATCGCCGTTTAAATAATCGCGGACTCTTCCGTATCGACGCTAAATCCACTCTATGGATATCCCCCGCCGAGACGTTTGCACAACCGTGGAAGTGGAAGGCCCTCAGTGTTGGCACGAGTCTCGATGTGGAGGTGACCGAAAAGATCTTGGCGAAAAAGCTGCCGAGTGTGCTGGATTACTGGGAAGAACAATTGGGGTTAGTGAGCGGACGGGGATATGACGTTGATGGAACGCCTCAGAAATCCGCAGCATTCTTGTTGGGGAAGCCAAATCTCATAAAAGCGGAAGACGGTGAGTTTGTCGTCCCCACAAATGCACTTGATCCGTTTAAGAGGGAGACGCTCTATTTTCCAAAAACAGAAGCAATCTACAAAGCCCCATTGTTTCTGTTGAAAGAGGCTTCCCCCTCCAAACGCGAATATGGTTACGCTCTCGTTTCGGCGAAAAGTGTTGCTTACAATCGAAGCTATTACGGCTATTCGGCGCATGGGCATCCTGAAGGCAGTAAACTCGTAGGGTTTCTTTCGCTCTTAAGCCACACTTCTTTGTGGAACCATTACAGCCTGATCACATCTTCTAAACTGGGTGCCGAGCGACGAACCGTTTTGAAATCGACCTTTGATGATTTCCCCATCGTTCCTTACGAGACCCTCACCTCCAAACAAAAAGCAAGCGTGCAGGATCTTTCCGAGCGACTGTTCTCAGGCGATCTTTCGGTGTTCCCGGAAATTGATGCGCTCTTTGCCGAACTCTATGGGTTGGATGAAAGCGACCTTGCGGTGATCCGCGACACGGTGGAAACGGCAATGCCCTATCAAAGCTCGCGGGAGCGGGCTTGCAATCCACCGAAAGTGGTGGAGGTAAGGGCTTTTACTACAGCGCTACGGAATGCCTTGCAGCCATTTTTCGCTGTTGCCGGGGAAGAACTGAAGGTGGATGCGATTGAACCCGTTGAAGGAACCTTCATTTTTAAAGCAGCTTTCCGGTTTTTTATGCTCTATCGAACGGAGAATGCACCCGCTCTCCCACCTCGAGGTTTGGACGAAGCAATTATTGCCTTGGCAAATCAAGGTGACGTTTCGCGCATCATTCATCATCTTCCAAACGGACTCTTGGTGGGATTGTTCAACCAATACCGTTACTGGACGCCGAGCCGCACGCGATTGCTCGCGGCGGAAATCGCGCGGGAGCATCTCACTGTTTTTGACGACTGACGATGGTTTGCGGCATTTACCAAGACATGGCGGATGACGGCAAATGTTTGCCGCCGTATCCAAAACTTTCTCCGAGGCTTTACAGTGTCGTTGAAATTGCTCTTAGAAAGGCGTGGGAAATTGTCACCGCCGATCGCAACGCAGCGGCAATTTGGAAAACCGCTGACGAGGATAGTCTCACTCTAATGGTCTTTGAAGTGCTCAAGGACACCCTCTGGCAGAAGCGCATTATCCCAGGCTTTGACAGCGAAATATTTTCTACGATCAATCGGGAACCCAAGATTCGGAACTGTGATGGAATGCACCCCGATAAAATGCCGGACTTGCTCATCGAATTCAGGGAAATCCCAACGAACGTTCGCGCCAGCCAGTACGGGATCTACATTGAGTGTAAACCAGTTGACGCTTGTCATTCGGTCGCGCGCCATTACTGTGCCAAAGGCATTCACCGCTTTCTGGTGGGCGACTATGCTTGGGCAATGCAAGATGCACTGATGGTAGGCTACGCATCCACGAGCCGTTCTATGGAGAAACATCTGGTGCCAAAAATGGTGGGATACCCACCGGATCATTTCACCTCTTCAGCAAAAGCTTGTCGTAGTAACCGCTCAAAGGAGGATAGCGTTGCCGAGCAAACGCTTATCACCACGCACTCCAGAAATTTTGTTTATCAAGAGACTGGCGAAGCGTCCCCAGAAATTACACTGAGACACTTATGGTTAAAGCGCTGATCAAGGATCAGTCGAAATCTCCTTAATTTGCCGTTCTTGACTTCGGAGGTGACTTCCAGGATTGGGCATGTGCAGGGTTCGAGAAATTTTTCCGTTGGATTCGAAGTGCGATTTAACGCATTTGAATGTCGCATTTGGATTGACATCTGACTGATTATCAGACAAGTTTAGTTATGGAAACCAATGTAACAACTCTCTTGCGTGATTTTCCCCGTGTCCGCCGTGCCGCTTTGGCCGGGGAAACGGTTATCATTAAGTCACGCGATGGGAATTTTCGATTCTCGTTAGACAAGCCGACGCCGGGTTTATTAGTGGGCTGCTTGCGGGGTAGTCTGCTGGTATCCGATGATGATCTGGATCTCCCTACAACTTCGGTGGACGATTGGAATTCGATTTTGTGAAAGTGCTGCTCGATACCCACGCGGTGCTTTGGGCAGCAGAAGGAGATGCCCGCCTGGGTAGTTCGGCCCGGACGATTCTGGAAACCTGCCAAGCTGGCGAAGCTGTAATTTCGGACATTACCCTGCTGGAAATCGCCATGCTCTCAAAAAAAGGGCGGATCACACTGGCCGATCCTGTGGAAGTCTATCTGCGGAAGCTCCAACGCGCTTACCCATCAGCAACTATCACTCCGGAAATTGCGGCTCGTGCGATGGAT
>JBGTCP010000394.1:0-2750 GCA_041748815.1 Chthoniobacterales bacterium | reverse complement strand
CAAACAACTTCTCACCGCCATTGATCTTAAGTGCCAGCGGGTCCGCGCTCTCTGAATCCAGACTCCGGAAAAAGCACGAGCGGAATCCCGTGTGGCATGAGGCGGCACCCTGCGTATCAACGCGGATCAAAATCACATCCTGATCACAATCCACACGCAGATCTTTGACGACCTGCATATTCCCTGACTGCTCGCCCTTCTTCCAAAGCTTCCGCCGTGATCTCGAATAATAATGCGCCAGTCCCGTGGTGATCGTGAGGCTCAGCGATTCCGCATTCATGAATGCAAACATGAGCACCTCACCGCTCTCGGCATCCTGGCAGATACAAGGAATGAGTCCATCCGCATCAAATTTCGGCTGAAGCTGCACCCCCTCCTCCACCGCCGCCTTATCGCCCCGTTCTGGAAACTGAATATCACACATAGGAGAGAACCCTGCCCTCCACCACCACCATGCAGCAAGATAGAAGTTTTCAGTTTTGCTTTCCGCATTCCCATGCGTGCGGCCCCTCGCCCACTTCGCTCTTCCCTTGCGAACCCCGTAAAATTACAATACATTCAATGTCAGATGAGCTACATGGAAACTATTCGCCGGTGGAAGGCCCTGACGCCGGAACGCAAAACACGTCTCCGTTGGGAAGCCATTCCCCTGAATGTAGCCCGGAGCATGGCCTTCGAGAAGGAGCCAGTGGACCTCCAGACCCTCCGCGCGATACACGCCCGGACCGAGCCACCCGCTATCTTGAAACAACCCTCGGCATCCTCAGCTACAGCGACCTAGCCCCATTACTCGCCGAGCGCGTCCAACGACTGGAAGAGTCCGTTCAAAAAGAGGAATTTGTAGCACTTCCTCTCGATGAAACACTCGTCTGCGAATTCCATCGCCGCATTTGTGATGACCTGGTACCCGATTGGGCAGGGAAGTGGCGCTCAATTGAGGTAACTGTCGGACCGCTCACTCCGCCGCCGCCCTACCAACTTCCCATGCTCATGCGTGATTACACGCTCGACCTGCAAGCCCGCTGGGCCTCTGCCGCTGACGATCTCGAACTCACTATCGAATACCTCGCTTTCGCTGAAGGCCGATTCCTCAGCATTCATCCTTTCCGCGATTTCAATGGACGCACCATTCGTGTGTTGCTCGCCGAAATCCTGCGCCGCCTCGACTTACCTCTGGTTGATCTCGCGCCTGACGAAGAGTCCGCACGAAGCAGCTATTTTGCAGCTCTCGAAGCTGCCGACGGCCACGACTTACGACCACTCATCGACATTTGGAAAATCCGCTTCACCAACTGATCCAACCCCTCCCATTCAGTGCATTCGGCGCTCTCTGTGGTTGCGTCCATCCTCAGATCCCTCCTGAACACTGAAAACTTTCTAAATCTTTCTAAATCTTTTTTGAGGGGTATGACTACGGTTGACCCACCCCCTGTTATAAGATTCGACGAAATGCCAATAATTCGATTCCAAATCTTCAGACATTCTGATACCAATTTGAACATGCCCGGTCCACTCCCATGAGCACTCCCGCATACAGCGACTTCGTTGATGCTATCGGTGAGCAAGATGCTCGAGGACTTGAGCCAAGGGCACCTTGGCGTGTTTCCGATCATTCCCAGCCAGGCGGAGGTAAAGAGCATCGAGCTTCCCATTCCGGGCATCCGCTTCGATCTGTCGGTCCCTTTCCACGGCATCGCGCTCTTGTATCTGACGCTGGGGCAGATGGAAATCTCTCTGCGGCAATTTCGAGTCAGACCGGTCCATACCCTTTATTTACCAGTCTTGTAGCTGAGTTGCTTCGCATATGAAATTTCATGCTCCAGATCGGACTCCTGCCATGGCATATCGACTCCGTGTTCGTGCAGCCATTGTTCGAAAAACCGGCGCTCCATCCCAGCCATCTCAGCAGCTTTTCCCACACTCACTTTGCCGAGAGAGTAGAAGTGCGCAGCAAGATGCGTCCGCAATCCGACATCGGTCTGCATGTCATCATCGAGCAGTCTGCAAAACTCATCAGGAACGGTCACTGTCATCTGGAAATTCTACTTTAGGTGCATGCGGAAGGCAATTCATTCCTTCAACGGGGCCGCGCTCCGGAGAGCGCGGAATGTGTGGTAGCTATGTTTGGTTAAACTCCATATGTTACTCTTCAACGGGGCCACATGATCATGCGGACAATTTTGTGACAAAATTCTATGGTGGCCAGCGTTCCTCAAATTGCACGAGGAAGCTCTCGATTAAGCGGTTGCCGAATCGTAAGCGATGCATTCGCATCCTTTGGATGGTTGGCCCAATTTGCGCGATCAACCCATGTTGTTTCGCAATTCCTAAAATCCCCAACGTTCCGATCGGTTGCATGGCCAGCTTTTCCGCCTCTCGTCGTCCAAAAGGTTCGTCAATGGACGGAATCAGCCCCCACGCAAAAGCTAAAGAAATTACTTCCCGCTCCCCATCATCAAGATTTGGGTCACCCAGGAGAACAATCCCATTTGATTCGAGATCTATCGTTCTCAACCAATTGCCTGAAACCGCTTCGAACTGGGCCTCCTCCGCCTCAGCCCATCCGCTGCCCTGCGTCACCAATTCGTCGAAAACTGCGGAAGGTATCACCACATCTGAAAATACGGATTTAAGAAGCCGCATCTCCTTAACGCAGGAGAATGCCACCAACACCGAGGTATCAAATGTGATTGACGATTGTTCTTGCACGCAATAACTCCATAAGTTACGAACAAAAATATGTCAAGCGC
>JBGTCP010000393.1:0-2842 GCA_041748815.1 Chthoniobacterales bacterium | reverse complement strand
CTCAATTGCAGCGAAATCGGCCTCCATGGCGGATATGTGCCGGGGTATCCGGCCTCCGCAGGCTGTGTGCGCATCCCAAAAGGTGATGCGCGGAAGTTGTTCGCGATGCTGAAGGTCGGCGATCGAGTAAGTATTGTGGACTAGTTCGTCGTCGCAGCTTCCGCCTCCGCTGTCGCGTCCACGCTGACAGGTGCATCTTCGAGGACCTCGATCTGGTCAGGTTTGCGCAACACAATTTGCGGGTTGTTCTTAAAGATCGCTATCTCGCCCGTGATCTCCACCAGCTTGCCATTGTATAGCTCCGACGGGAGTTTTCCGTCCCACACTGCCACGTCCTGTGGAAACACAACGGCCACAAATCCAGAGTCGCGCCCGGTTGTGAAGTTGAGAAAATTCATCCCGGACTCAATTGCGGATGCTGCTATCACGACACCGCGGACTTTTACTAAGTCACCACGTGCATCCAAAATCTTAGCGGTCTCTGTCGCATCAATGACCGGGATCTCGTATTCCACTTCCTCTGCGCCCACGGATGCGGACGAAAATAGAAAAGCACAGGCAAGGGCAAGGAGCGGAAGTTGGTCTAATTTCATCTCTGCAAAGTAACACAGCAAGCCATGTTCTCCAGATAAAACTCGGGCCATTACGGCTGAGCAGGCGGGGGCGGGGGCGGCGTCAATTCAGCCTCCAGTGTGTGAAAGGGAGTGGCGCTGCCCAATCTCTCAATTTGCCCTTGCACATATTTAAGCGCTGCAGGCTTACCATCCTTTTTTTCAATAAAAGCGGCAAGGTGGAAATGGATACGTATTTGATCCGCTCGCTCACCGGTCAGCTCCAATGCCTCGCGCAGCCAGCGGATGGCATCGTCAATGCGGCCATCCGCATCGGCATCATGGGCGAGACTTTCGAGAAAGAGCGGGTTGTTTGTTTTCTTCGCATGAGCGGCGACTGCGGCTTCGAGGCCTGGACGGTCTTCCAGATTTTGCAATCGGGCGGTGCGATAAGCGCGCCAATCCGCCATGTCGTCAACTGCTTCGGAAGGCTTGCTACTGGTACGTGTCCATGATGCAAAAGGCCGGTAGAGCGGATCTCCAAGGACGGTGGTCATCCACGACAGACTTTTACTTGCCATGAATGCGGACTCCGCAAGCGTGAATCCATTGAGCAAACGATTCGCGAAAATATCCAGGTGCGGAGTGAGGTCGAGGTAAGGTTCATAAACATTGCCGAGTGTTGCGATGGCGCCTTTGTTCAGGAGCGGACCCGCCCAATGCAGCGACTGTGTGCGGAGAGTCTGCGCACTGAAAGAATGGATATGCACTGCCACCGCACCACGCCTGAACCGGAAATCTTCCGAAACGAATGGCCCGTCTGCATGGGTTGTGTACCAACCCAGATAGAGTGCGGCATCCCGCATCGGATAATCTGCTGGCAGAGTGCCCGGCCTTGCATCATGGATGACCGGCAGGCCGAAATTGCGAGCCGAGTTCGCTGCGTCCGTCAGCCAATCGTCGCCTTGTTTGTACCCATCGCTGCGAATGCTGCGACGGTCGATGTAAGCCGCCCCGGCAAGACCGCTTTTTTCCACTTCCAGAGATTCCGTGATCATGCGGTGGACCACCTCGGCGTCCGGTCCATCCATCCGTCCGACGAGCATGATAAACGGGAGATTCGCCTCAAGTATCGGGCGAAAACTGCGAAAGTACGGATTCATCAGCGGCCCTGTATAAGGATTGGAAAGTATACCGAGGGCGGCGAGTTCGCTGTCAACCGATGCCTCCTCACGCTGCAGGGGAGCGGGTTGCGGCGGGGGAGGTGGCTTGGGACTGGGAGATGCTCCGGGCTGAGCATACGGACTGGGAGTGGCTCGCTGCCGAGCTTGATAGGCACGCATTTCCAGCTCGGCTGGGGAGACGATTTTAAGCGGCACGCCACGCATGATCGCGATGAACCGGATGCGGTTTTCCACCGGCACGCGTCCAACATTCGGCTGCTGCCCCATGCGCCACCATCCCTTGCGGTTGAAGAGATCACGCAGCGGACGCTGGAGCGTCTTTTCAAATTCCGCCCGGGTGATTTCCTCCTGCGCGGAAACTTCCAGCCCGATGACTTGATCGTCCGGCACCTTCCGGCCCAGCGCGTAAAATTTTGCCAGCGTCGAAGAGAGCGGATCGTTCTTACTGTAGATCACCAGAGTTGCAGCGCCGTATGCCCGAGCGGTTTCAGCGTCACTGGCGAAGCCTGCTGGCAAGAAAGTAAGCAAAGCAATGAAGGTGAAAAAAATTCTCATCCTACGGAAATTTTTAATCCATCATGTGCTAGTACCACGTCCGGCGGCATCTCTGCTTGTGTGCGGGCATGCATCACTTCATCGCAGAGGTGTGTGAAGTAAGTCACTCGCGGACGGATGCGAGCGGCTGCTTCAAGTGCCGCGTCGATGTTCATGTGTGTGGGATGCTTCCGGTACCGCAGCGCGTCGACGACGAGCGTGTCCACTCCGGCTGCAGCGATGATGACTTCGTCGGGCAACGACGCGGCATCGCTGATGTAAGCAAGTAACTTTTTGCCCTCCCTCATATGCAGGTAGCCAAAAACAGAGGCGCGGCCATGCGGCACTTTGAGCGGAATAATCTCAGTCTCACCAATGTTGAATGCTCCATCCACCACCACCGGTTCTGGTAAAACATATCCTGGAAAACGATTGAGCCCGTTGAATGCAAAATCGAAGACACGTTGTAAATCAACCATCGTTTCCGCATTGGCATATATCGGGATGGAGCCGTTGCGCAGTGTGCAAAAGCGCCGCAGATCGTCGAAGCCCATAATGTGGTCGGTGTGGCTG
>JBGTCP010000392.1:0-8710 GCA_041748815.1 Chthoniobacterales bacterium | reverse complement strand
CCTCTTTCTCCATAGAGATGCAGTGCTGCTTTACACCCATATAGCTCATTTTCAATCGGGCCGACAAGTCGCGGACGGAGAGACCTTGACTGCATTTGATCAGCTGGAGAATTTTAATGCGCTGGGTGCGGCCAATTTGATGGATTATTTTTTGACTCATGGTGGTATCGGTAGAGCTTGGGATGCGTTTGTTTCTGTTGTCAATTTATTTCAACGCATAGCGCGTGAGAATTATTGAATGAAGTATTTATGTTAATTGCAGTTATTCAATCGTAAGATTTTCGTAATGAGCGTTGAGAAGTCTGCTTTTTTGCCTCCGCTGCTCAGATAATAAGGGCCGGACTTTGTCTTGGGGACAGTTCGATGGTTGCGCATGGATTCATGATCTGGGAGAGTAGAAATTATGCAGTTCACTGATGGCACTTGGTTAGGGCGCGAGTTTTTCCGTAATTCTCCGATTTATTGTGCGCGTGAGTTGCTGGGATGCGAGTTGGTTTGGGGAGAATCCAGCGGCATCGTTTTGGAAACGGAGGCCTATGCGGAATTTGGTGACGAGGCATGCCACACGTTCACGCGGAAAGGGGCGAGGGAGTTCATTCAAAATCATGATGCCGGAGCGGCTTACGTTTACTTGAATTACGGCATGTATTGGCTGGCCAATGTGTTGGTGAAAGGTGAGCAAAATGGGTTTGTCCTTCTGCGTGCGCTTCGTCCAGAGAGCGGCGTGGAGGCGATGAAAACACGGCGCAAGCGAGAGGCGCTGCGTGACCTATGCTCGGGTCCGGGCAAGTTGACCGTGGCGCTCGGTATCAACGGCAGTCACCATGGCGCTGATTGGTGTGCGGGCGAGGAAACGGGGCGCGGGTTTCTGGAAAAGCAGGAGGACCTGTGGGTTGAAGCCACCCCGCGAATTGGAATTTCTAAAGCCGTGGAGTTTCCATGGCGGTTTGTGGCAGTTGCGGGTCAGTAGTCATTCGCAACATTCAACGCCCACAGCGTGATGGCGGAAATCACACACCAAACGAGTGGTATAATGGCCACTATCCACATTTTCCAACCTCGCAGGGTCACCAAGATAACGCCAAGGGTGGTGATCGCAGTTGGATCAGGATGAATGCCGAAGATCCCGGCAGATGCCAGGTTTCCTCCCGTGATTCCAGAAAATACTGGTACAATAACCAATCCGCACACCGCGATCACCAGCCCGATCCATTGTGGGATGCCGAGGTGATTGCCTGCACCCGGACTCGTTTTGAAAGTAAGCCCGGCGAGCAGAATTCCCTGCGCAATGAACCCCCATCCAAAATACTTCCCAGCCCAAATCAAATCCGCGTAACCACGCATCAGGAAGGACGCGCCCACCCAGATCCATAGCGGAGCCAACAACCCCAGCGCGATCCTCCGCCGGCCCTTCAAGCACAGCATTAGCGCTGCGGCTCCCATCGCCATCGTTAGCAGTTGCAGCGGCAAGACCGCTTCATTTTGGCGCTCAATCAGCCGGGCATACACTTCCTCTGTAAATGGAATAAAATCCGCCAGCGAATAGCTGCTACAATCGGAGATCATAGCGACTCGATAAACTGGATCATCCGCTCACGCTGGCTCTTGTCGGGCATCGGACCGCGACCGGCCTGCATGTTCTCGCGCAGGTGGGCGACGCTCGAAGTCGCTGGAATTGCGCAGGTCACTGCCGGATGCGAGACGATGAATTTGAGCATGAAGTCAGCCCATGTCCGGCACGCCAGTTCCTCGGCAGCCCAGTCCGGCACGGCTTCCCTGGACTTGAGTCGGCTGATGAGGCTGCCGCCGTCGTAGGGGCGATTGGCGATTACTGCCACGTTTTTTTCGAGCGCGAGCGGGAGCAGTCGTCGTTCCACTTCGCGGTGGGTGAGGTTGTACGTGAGTTGCAGGAAATCAATATCTTCGCTTTGCAGAATTTTCTCGATGTCGCTGTGGCGGCGTCCATGCGAGGTGGTGATCCCGATGTAGCGGATTTCTCCGTCCTGTTTCATCTGCCGGAGCGTTTCGAGATGATCCTGCCAGGCAACGAGATTGTGAATTTGCATGAGGTCGAATTTCTTGATCCTCCATAAGTCCTGCGACTCCGCGATTTGCTGGCGGGTTTCGCCGCCGTTGCCGGTCCACACTTTTTCGGCGGAAAATAACGTCCCTGTGTCTTCGATTTGGCCCAGCGCAAAGCCCATGAATTCCCGCGCTGAGCCATACATGGGCGAGCAATCGATCATCCCTCCGCCTTCTGCAAAAAAGGCCTTCACCACTTCCAAGCGTGCGAGCCGGAGTTGCTGATCATTGCCCACATTGAACGTGCGCCACGTGCCCATGCCGATGGCCGGAATTTTTTCATCCGTGGACGGGATCGGCTTCAGGAGTCGGCTTGCATCGGAGGCAATCGCACGGCCCGGAGTGAATGCAAGTCCGGCGACGCCAGCGCCCATGAGCACGAGCGCCTGCCTGCGCGTGAATTGCTGATCGGTGAGGATGGATTTGGTGGATGCCATTTTATAGGGTCCCTGATTTCCGCCGGATTGCAAATACGTGAAAGTTTTCGATTTCGAGTTGACGTGGACGGGTCTCTCGTGGATTTATGTGTCAACTCTTATCCAGAGTGACTGAGGGACGGGCCCGTTGAAGTCACGGCAACCGCTGCGAGGTGCGAAAGCGCTGAACAGGTCAGGTGCCAATTCCCGCACAATTGGCAGCCTGCCAGTTGCGACAGATGAGGGACCCGGATGGTGATCCAACGTAACGCCGCCTGATTCCTGATTCTTCGCAGGAAGGCGGCTTTTTGTTTCTCTGGCAGGAGTGAAATTTTTCATAAAAAATTATCACTGATCACCATGCAAAATCCTGAGCCATATTTTTCCAATTTGAAGTGCCGAGAATGCGCACGCCTGTATCCCAAGGAAGCCATCCACATTTGTGAGTTTGATTTCGGCCCGCTCGAGGCTGCTTATGATTACGACCGCATCGCAAAAGCGATCTCGCGCAAAGTCATTGAGAGCCGTCCTCAAACGATGTGGAGATACCGGGAATTGTTGCCCATTGATGGATTGCCGACGGTCGGTCAGCAGGTGGGATTCACTCCGCTGGTGCGTGCGGACCGGCTGGCAAAGAAGCTCGGGGTCGAGGAACTTTACATCAAAAATGACACCGTCAACTATCCCACTCTGTCGTTCAAAGACCGCGTGGTCTCGGTGGCGCTAAGCCGTGCGAAGGAACTCGGATTTGAAATCGTCGCCTGTGCCTCCACCGGGAATCTCGCGAATTCCGTGGCTGCCAACGCAGCTGCGGCAGGATTGAAAAGCTACGTGCTCATTCCTGCCGATCTTGAGCAGGGCAAAGTGCTCGGGTCGCTGGTCTATGGCACGCATGTGGTCGGAATCCATGGCGCATACGACCAGGTAAATCGGCTCTGCTCGGAAATCGCGGGCAAATATGGATGGGGTTTCGTGAACGTGAATCTGCGCCCCTACTACGCCGAAGGATCGAAGACGATGGGCTTTGAAATCGCAGAGCAACTGGGTTGGAAATTGCCAAAACACACTGTGGTCCCGATGGCCAGCGGATCGTTGCTCACCAAGATCTATAAGGCCTACAAAGAATTCATTCAGGTCGGAATTCTTGATGAGCAGGAATTTTCGCTGCATGGCGCGCAGGCCACTGGTTGCGCTCCGATCGCGCACGCGTTCAAGCGCGGAACCGACATCGTGAAGCCTGTCGCTAAGCCGGAGACGATTGTGAAATCACTCGCCATTGGCACTCCGGCAGATGGGTTTTATGCGATCCGCACAATGAACGAAACCGGCGGCGGTGCCGAAGATGTGACAGATGAAGAGGTGGTGGAAGGAATCAAGATGCTTGCAGAATACGAAGGCATCTTTTCGGAAACCGCCGGAGGAGTGACCGTGGCCTCCGCCCGCAAGCTCATTGATTCTGGCAAAATCCCCCGCGACGAAAGCATCGTGCTTTGCATCACCGGTCATGGTCTTAAGACGCAGGAAGCGGTCGTTGGCAAATGCGGGGAACCCACTCACATCAACCCAAGCCTCCGTGATTTCGAAGCCAAAATTTTTGGTGAAACTGCTAATGCGGTTGCAACCAACTGATTCTCTTACCTAATACAACATCATGCCAAATATTCGTATCCCCACCCCTCTCCGCAAACTCACCGGCGACCAGGAGGTCGTCGTTGCAGAAGGCGCCACCGTCGGCGAACTCATCGAGCACCTCGAGCGTTCCTACCCGGGCCTCAAAGAACGCCTCTGCGATGAGGAGGGCAACGTACGCCGATTCATCAACGTTTACCTCAACGACGAGGACATCCGTTTTCTCGAAGAACAAGCGACGCCAGTGAAAGAGACTGACGAGATCAGCATCGTCCCGGCCATTGCCGGTGGTTAGTCCAACGCTTCGACCTATTCTAGTGATGACAGGATGGATTCCGGCACGTGCCGGGGATGCAGCAGCGATTCATGAGCTACGTAGAAAGTTCTGCGAAGAGGAGGGAATTCTCTTCGAGCCGGAGATCCAGCAAGCTGCACTCACACGTCTTCTCGAAGACGCGTCGCTTGGAGCTGTGTTCATATTTGCACAAGCGGGTGGAGGCGCGGGCGGATTTCTGATTCTCACCCGTTGTTTCAGTTTGGAGTTCGGCGGTGTTTATGCATTGCTCGATGAACTTTATCTGGAGCCGGATTCCCGGGGCCAGGGTGTCGGCCAAACCGGCATCGATGTGGCGACCTCCTGGGCAAAGCAAAACGCTATCCACGCTCTGCGTCTTGAAGTGAGCCACCGCAACTCCGGTGCGCGGAAACTTTACGAACGCAGAGGGTTCACCGCAGACGGCCGGGACATGCTTACATTGCGGTTGTAGTTTCCTGATTGCAATCCGGTCAGCGGCAGTGCACATAAGTCATTTACTGTTCATCACACCATGCCGGGGTGGCGAAATTGGCAGACGCGCCAGACTTAGGATCTGGTTCCGCAAGGATTAGGGGTTCGAGTCCCCTCCCCGGCACTTTTTCTGCGGTAGTGGCCTGCGATCTGGAGATCGCAGCTACCGGGAAGCATGAAAAAGCTGCGTTCTGAGTAGCTGCGACATTCTTGTCGCAGTGGGTTGCGGGTGTGGCCTGCGATCTGGAGATCGCAGCTACTGGGAGGCATGAAAAAGCTGCGTTCTGAGTAGCTGCGACATTCTTGTCGCAGTGGGTTGCGGGTGTGGCCTGCGATCTGGAGATCGCAGCTACCGGGAGGCAGTGTTCTGCCCGGAGGACACAGGTGAAGAGGAACTTGGTTCTCAAAGCTGGCAATTTGCGGGGGGGCAGGTTAGCTTGAGGTTATGTTAATTGATACTCATGCTCATATGGATTACGAAGACTTTGCTGGAGACTTTGATGCGATTTTAGAGAATGCGCGATCAGCTGGAGTGGATCGCATTGTTTCCATCGGGACCTCGGTTGAGAGCAGCCGCAAGGCAGTGGAGTTGGCGGAAGCCCATTCGATGATTTATGCGGTCGTGGGAGTGCATCCGAACTCAGTGCCGGAGGATGATAGGGATGTGATTCCGGAGCTTCGTGAGCTAGCACAGCATCCAAAGGTGGTGGCAATTGGCGAGACGGGTTTGGATTACCATTATCTTCCGGGCGACAAAGCGCGGCAGGATTTGTCGCCGATTTCCGCACTCGGCGCAGGCACGCCTTTTGAGGTGAGCGCGGAGATTCTTGATGATGCACACAAAGCCCGGCAGGCCAGGTATTTTGTGGATCAGCTGGAGCTGGCATGTGAACTGAATCTCAATGTCGTTGTGCATCAAAGGGATTCCTGGCAGGACACGTTGGAGTTGCTTGAGCTTTACCATGCGCGCCTTCGCACGGTATTTCACTGCTACGGTGGTCCGATTGAAGATGCACGCAGGCTCATCGGTCATGGCCACTTGGTCTCTTTCACCGGCATCGTGACTTTTAAAAACGGGGCTGCAGTTTTGGATGTGGCGAAGGAATTGGGTGAGGGGGAGTTTATGGTGGAAACGGATTGTCCTTATCTCGCTCCAGCTCCACACCGGGGCAAACGTTGCGAACCCGCCCACACAAGGCTGGTGGCCGATCAGATTGCTGCAGCCAAGGGAATCCCGGTGGAAGAACTTGCGCGCCAGACCACTGCTACAGCAGAAAAATTCTTCCGCTTTTCGCGCCCGTGAGTGACATCGCACAGGCCTCGGAGGCAGATGCTGCCGGGATTGTAGAACGGCTGCGGGCAGCTGGTCACACGGCGTATTTTGCAGGCGGTTGCGTGCGCGACATGTTGCTGGGGAAGCAGCCGAAGGATTTTGACATCGCCACGGATGCAACGCCTGATCAAGTCACTGCGTTGTTTGCGCGAACAGTGCAGATCGGTGCCCATTTTGGAGTGGTTTCGGTCTTGATCCACGGAGCACCTTACGAGGTGGCATCGTTCCGTGCGGACGGCTTGTATCTGGATGGACGCCGCCCGGTGGATGTCCGCTTTTCCTCGCCCGAAGAGGATGCACAACGGCGCGACTTCACGATCAATGGCATGTTTTTTTGTCCGCTTGAACGAAAAGTGATCGATTTTGTGAACGGGCAGGAAGACTTGCGGGCAGGGATTCTGAGGGCGATTGGAGATCCGGCGCAGCGCTTTGATGAAGACAAGCTGCGCATCCTCCGGGCGGTGAGGTTTGCGGCCACGCTGGACTTTGAAATTGATCCTGCCACGTGGGCGGCAGTGAAGGAAGCAGTGCCTCAGATCCATGTCGTTAGTCCGGAGCGGATCCGCGAGGAATTGAACAAAATCTTTGCTGCTCCGCAACGGGTGCGTGGTTTGGATTTATTGGATGACTCAGGTTTGCTGCGGGAAATTTTGCCGGAGCTTGCAGATACTAAAGGCTGTGAGCAACCGCCGGAATTTCATCCCGAGGGTGATGTGTTTGTGCACACCCGCATGATGCTCGGGCTGCTCGCACCGGATGCACCGGTAACCCTGGTGTGGGGTGTGCTGCTGCATGATATTGGTAAGCCGCCGACATTTCAGGTCGATGAAACAGGGCGGATTCGTTTTAACACCCACGAGCATGTCGGTGCGGTGATGGCGGAGCGCAGGCTTCGGCAGCTGCGATTTTCTAATGAGGAGATTGAGGCGATCCGGGCGATGGTGGGCAATCACATGGCTTTCAAAGATGTGCAACAAATGCGGGTGGCCAAGCTCAAGCGCTTCATGGCGCGCGAAGGGTTTGAGCTTGAGCTTGAGCTGCATCGGGTCGACTGCCTCTGCAGCCACGGGATGCTGGATAATCATGCGTTCCTCATTCAGAAGGACGACGAGTTTGCCAACGAGCCTTTGATTCCAAGGCCCTTGGTGACCGGGCGGGATCTGATCGAACTCGGCATGAAGCCCGGACCGGCGTTCAAAGAAATACTCACAGAAGCAGAAACGCTGCAACTGGAGGGAGGACTGGACTCTCGCGACGCCGCTCTGGCTTGGCTGAAAAACGCAGCGCAGCCCGGCCAATAAGACCACGTTATCTTTTACGGAATGTAAGCACCAGCAGTAGCACGAGTCCGGTGAGGAATGCGCCAATGGTGAGCATCCAAAATGTCGCTGGTGCACTCCATGCCTCCATGCCATGGATGAAGTTCATTCCAAAGATGGAGCCGATCGCGGTGAGTGGTAAAAATAGAGCCACAAGCAGATTGAGCCGATGACCGGTTGCGACCAGCTCCATCGAGCGTTTGCTTTGTTCCTCGGCCTGCTTGGCGATCATGAACTCCATCGCGTGTTGGGTATCCGTGTGCAGCAGCTCAAGCGTGCGTTCGAGGTCCACCGCTTTATCTCGCATTAGAAGTATCGCGCGGTCTTCGGGAACAGCCTCGCGGGCTTCCTGCATGGCGTGCTGCGTGTGCCGCATTGTCCGGAGTAACGGAGCGGTGTGCTGGAGAATGGAAAAACAGGTATCGGCATTCGGCGTGCCTTGCAGCTTTTCTTCGAGAGCTGCGAGGATGTCGCGCCATTCTTCAAAGTGCGCAGTCATTGCGGCAATGCCCGAGCCTCTCTCCGTCGAAACCCATTCGCCCTTCGGACTGCGCCAGAAGAAGACACCTTCCCTGTCCACCGCGTCATGGGCTGGTGGTCTGTGTAAGATTACAAGGAGGTGGCCATCCGCTTTCATGATGCGCTGACGCCCCGGGCGGTCACCCAGTCGTGCGCGAAAAACCTCTGGAACTTCCCACTTGCCCGGCAATAATGATGGCATGCAGGAACCACAGCCGGATGATGCCGCGATGTCAATGCTCATGTAATGCTGGATAACTGACTAAAAGATCGCACTCATGCATAATCAGAAAATCATGACCTTTCTCCATCAGCGATTTCTGAGTCTTTGTGAGATCGGCGTTTTGTTAGCTGGGCTTGCGTCGATAGCCGGGTTCTTTGGTTACTGGCATTGGGCGGCGGATCTGGTGTCGCATTTCCGCATGCAGTATTTCATCTGTGGGGCTTTGTGTGCGATGGTTTTCATCCCATCAAAGAGTTGGAAATGGGGGATCGCTGCGCTTTTACTGGCCGGCGTGAATGCCGCAATGGTTCTGCCTGAATTCTTCGGAAAATTGGAGGAACCTCTGAGCGGCCCTCAATTCAAGGTGGTCAGCTACAATCTCTACACTGGGAATCCGAATAA